>CAXBPM010000549.1:0-2668 GCA_963977345.1 uncultured Roseivirga sp. | reverse complement strand
AAAGGAGGCTAACAAACAAGCCTCCTTTCAAACTAAGAAAAACAACTGAATAGGTATCTAATCTATATTCAATCTTAAACCCGGTTTATGCAATAGAGATTGTCATGAGGGCGAAAATCGCAAAGAATCAGGAAGTTTGGTTTTGAAAGCATAGCAGCGCTATGGTAAAAAACCAAACGAAACTTAGTGACTGATTCAAAGTGAGTTACGTCCGTAATAGATAGTCTATTGCATTATCCGGGTTATAAAGCTGTAGGGGAAGGAGTCGAACCTTCACGGAGAGATTAGTCGTCAGGTAGTTCAGATTTATTTCTTTTTCTCCACCCTCGAGAAAGGAGGGCATGGCTGCCTGTTTCATCACCCTACAGTATAAAGTTTCTCTTTTGAAACTGCTTCAAAGGTAATACAAACAGTTGGTTCGTTAAAATATCAGCAACATAACAGTTTAATATTTAGAGATAAAATAATTATACGCTACATTTATTATTGAATTAATAATTTCAACAAAAATTATGGCCGATAATTACGAAATCGATAATGTGGATTTGAAAATCCTTTCTCTTCTTCAGCATAATGCCAAAAAACCTTACACCGAAGTAGCCAAACTGGCTTATGTTTCTAGCGGAACAGTACATGTAAGAATGAGTAAGCTTGAAAAGATGGGCGTAGTGAAAGGGGCTTCCCTAGATTTAAACCTTGCTAAGCTGGGATATAATGTCTCTGCCTTTTTAGGGGTATTCCTTTCCAAAAGTTCGTTGTATGAAAAAGTGGCTACACAGCTGAAGAAAATACATGAGATTACAAGCATACACTACACCACAGGAAATTACTCAATGTTTGTCCGCATTTACGCTAAAGGTACAGATCACTTGAAGGATATTCTCCACGATAAAATCCAGAAAGTAGACGGAATTGAACGCACAGAAACCTTTATCATACTTGAAGAAACTTTAACCCGAAGTATTCAGTTGGAAGGGTGACCAAAGGGGTTTCTAAACTCATAATAGCTTTTAGTAATAGTTTATTGAAAAAAGGAATTGAACAAACCAATCCTTTAATCTATAAGTTGTACCTTTGTATTTAAAACGATTCTAAATAACTAGGAATGGGTAAAGACGATCAGATATTAGAAGAGTTCACCTCTAAGGAATACGAGTTCGGATGGACAGTAGACTTTGAGGCAGATGAGGCTCCAAAAGGTTTGAACGATGATATCATTCGGTTTATTTCTGCAAAAAAGGAAGAACCGCAATGGATGCTAGACTGGAGGCTTGAGGCTTTCCATGCTTGGCAGAAAATGAAAGAACCTGAGTGGGCCAATGTTCACTATCCAAAAGTAGACTTTCAAGACCTTATATATTACTCTGCACCAAAGAAGAAAAAGCAGGTCAACTCGCTAGATGAAATCGATCCGGAAATGATCGCTACTTTCGAGAGGCTTGGTATTTCGCTTACAGAGCAAAAAAGACTTACGGGAGTTGCTGTAGATGCTGTGATCGATTCGGTTTCGGTGGCTACCACTTTCAAAGAAACTTTAGGTGAACTAGGAATTATTTTCTGTTCATTTTCAGAAGCAGTGCGCGAGCACCCAGAGCTGATCAAAAAGCACATGGGTTCAGTAGTGCCCGCCAACGATAATTACTATGCAGCACTAAACGCAGCGGTATTCTCTGACGGTTCATTCTGCTTTATTCCAAAAGGCGTAAGATGCCCTATGGAGCTCTCTACTTACTTCAGAATCAATGCCGCCAATACAGGTCAGTTTGAAAGAACCCTGATTGTGGCTGAAGAAGGATCTTATGTAAGTTACCTTGAAGGTTGCACCGCTCCTATGCGTGATGAAAATCAATTGCACGCTGCGGTTGTAGAAATCAAAGCAGCAAAAAATGCAGAGGTAAAATACTCAACTGTTCAGAACTGGTACCCGGGAAATAAAGAAGGTGTAGGTGGTATTTACAACTTCGTAACCAAACGTGGTATTTGCGAAGGTGACCATTCTAAAATCTCATGGACTCAGGTAGAAACTGGTTCGGCTATTACTTGGAAATACCCTTCATGTATTCTGAAAGGTGATTATTCAATTGGTGAGTTCTATTCCGTAGCCGTCACCAATAATTACCAACAAGCTGACACAGGAACCAAAATGATTCACATTGGTAAGAACACCAAGTCGAGAATCGTATCAAAAGGTATTTCTGCTGGCAAATCACAAAACAGCTACAGAGGTCAAGTGCATGTAATGAAGCGCGCGACCAACGCCCGAAACTTCTCACAATGCGATTCGCTTTTGATGGGTGATAAATGTGGAGCACATACTTTCCCTTATATCGACATCGAAAATCAATCGGCTCATGTAGAACACGAAGCCACCACCTCTAAAATTGGAGAGGATCAAATCTTCTATTGCCAACAAAGAGGGATTAATCCGGAGGCTGCCGTAGCACTTATCGTAAACGGATACGCCAAAGAAGTACTTAAGCAATTGCCAATGGAGTTTGCCGTAGAAGCGCAAAAACTTCTTGCTTTGACGCTTGAGGGATCTGTAGGCTAATACTCCCAAGAATACTTAAACCGGATAGGATTTAAAGAAACAGAGTTTACTGTTTAAGAGCCAGAAGCGGAATATGCTTCGACAAAACTTTGAACATTAAACACTAAACACTAAACA
>CAXBPM010000548.1:0-2670 GCA_963977345.1 uncultured Roseivirga sp. | reverse complement strand
ATTCCGGCAACGCCCATGTTTTGGGTAATTTCTACGGCATTGGTACTCCAAGGCGTAATCATTTCTTTTCTGGGGCCTACAAAATTGCCTTCCAACGTATCGCTCTCAATCAAAGTAGCATCACCAAAAAGCCATGAAAGCTTTGGTATGTCTTGATCTTGAAGGGGTTGTGTAAGGCCTAAAGCGTAGATTTTGTCGTTTCCTGCATCGAAAAACTGAATCATTAGAACGAGATTTTAAGGAGTGTAGATTTAGGTGAGCAAAATTAGTAAAAGATTCGGCTTTGGGAATTAAAACATGGAGATTGAATTAAGGTAGTTTTAATTGTTTTTAAATTTTAGACTCAAGATTGCAAGCCCTTTCAATATCATCCTTGCCAATTTTCGAATGGAACGACTACTTTGAGGCAGTCCTTGATTAATCTTTCTTTAAAAAATAGGATGACGATTGATTCAATTGGAACAATATACCCTGATTGGGGTATGTTTTTTTTCATAACGATGACGGTACTTTGAGGTATCTCAACTATTGAGATACCTCAACCAAAGCTAAATTGTACCATGTTCAAACGTCTGTTAGCAGCCGTGTGTTTGTTCAGTATGTCGCTATGCGCCTATGCCGAACAAAACCCTCAACTCATTACAGCCTTAATCAACGGCTGTGGCGCCTCCGAAGGGGCGAGTGAATACCTTATTGTCTACAGTGGTGGTAGCTCTTTTACCGCCAATTCAACTAATATCAATATCCAATACTCATCCACCGACATTGCCAGTTTAATAACCATTACAGATTCCTTTGTCGCAGGTGGGAATTCTACCTACGTTTCCAGTTTAAATGCTCAATTATCAGGCTGCGATTTTTTATTTATCAATGTTATTCCAGGTTCTACCTCAATTGCCGCAGGAAGCCACATTCTGGTCTTGAATGATGATGTGGTAGATACTATTGATTTCAGTGCTTTTTGTGGTCAAGGACTAGGGAGTATTTATGTTTTATTCTCCGATGATACCAGTTGGTCGTCAAGCGGTAGGTTTGCAAACTCACCAGCATCAGATCGACTTTTTCGTTCCATTGTAAATGGCACTCAAACTGATTTTACTTACACAGATAACTGGGCAACAGACTCTGACGGAGATTATGTGACTTGGAATGACGGGGGTGGGGCTGGCGCGATATACAGTAACTATCCAGGTTGTGCTCCTGATAATGTTAATTCCCTACCAGTAACACTTTTGAGTTTCACTTGCCGTCAAACGGAGAATCACATAAAAGTGGAGTGGGTAACAGCTTCTGAAGAAAACAACAGTCATTTTACAATATATAGGTCTTCTAACGGAAAGGAGTGGACTGAAATTTATATGTTGGCTGGGAAAGGAAATACTAGCGAACTTTCTTCATACGCCATTTCTGACACACCACCTTATTCAGGAAGGTGGTATTACAGGTTAAAACAAACAGATTATAATGGAGAGTTTGAGTTTTTTGAAATCATTTCTATTCTTTTCGAAGGAACAGAAACGAAAACTAAAGTCTTCCCTAATCCTGCCAATTCCGTATTCAATGTGTTAAGTGAAAACCCTATTCAGGAAGTATGGATGATCAACAGTTTCGGGCATATAATGATAAGAAAGCCAGTATCAACAAATGATAAGGTTGCTACTTTCTCAATTGCAGAGCTACCGTCTGGCGTGTATCATTTGATACTTATCGATGAATTAGGGCAAAGACAAAGGGTCAAATTTTTAGTTGGAAGATAATCCCTCTATTTCCGCATACTGAAGTACGTGCAACCAGTTTTTCTCCGTAATGCCATGAGATTATTCAAGGTTGAAATAAAATATTTACCCAAGGATAACTTTAATAAACGGCCTGCGTTAATGGCGCAGGATTGTTGAATTAAATCGCTGTATTTCAGTACTTCACGTCATTATTATTTCTAACATTGTATTACAATTGGAAGAGTGATTTTGGACTGATTTGAATTATTGATGTCTTCAGTACCTCAACACTTTATCACCAATTAACAGATTTAATAAATGAAGTATTCAATGCTTTCAATTTTGCACAATCATAAGGTATGTGCATCCGCTTTGGCAAACAAAACTATGTTCGCAAATGAGAACCAATAGAGTTGTTTTTCCTTTTACCTATCGTTTTACACCCGCCATGACTGGCTTGATGTTTAAAATAGGTATTGTTACCGTTTTGGGGGCTGGATTTCTCATGCTCAATAACAACTATAACTTTTTCAGCCTTTCGTTTTTCAGCAAAGAAGAAAAGAGTATCAGCGATGAACAACCTCCTGGATTACCAATCAAAATGGACGGTTTTAAAGTGGCCCCTTTAGTAAGTTTAGCCGATGCTGATCTTCAACAAAGCCTTACAGATATTGTGGCCAACAATAAGAAATGGGCTGCACTGGCCAAATCTAAAAAGTTGAGTATTGGATTGGTGGATTTACGTGACCCAGCCAATGTTAAATACGCCAATATCAATGGCGACAATATGATGTATGCTGCCAGTTTACCGAAGATCGCGGTTTTACTCGCTGCTACCGATGCTATTGAAAAGGGTGAATTGGTGGAGACAGCCGAAGTTAAATCAGACATGCGATTAATGATTGCCAAAAGTAACAATGCGGCAACCACAAGAATGATTGATAGAATTGGG
>CAXBPM010000547.1:0-2671 GCA_963977345.1 uncultured Roseivirga sp. | reverse complement strand
ACTGATAAGGTGTACGACTCCACACAGGTAATGGGTACGCTAATGGAAGTGGCCAGAACTTATAATCTAAATATTGCCAACGGGGTTCCGAAAAAGAAGCTAAAGGTGGCGGTAGTGATTCATGGCAGCGCCATTCAAGGAATTTTGAATAATGAAGCCTATCAGGCAAAATTTGGCGTGCCTAATCCAAACATAGCGGTGATTAAGGAAATGAAAAAAGAAGGCATCGAATTTTACGTATGTGCGCAAGTGCTGGCTTTCAGACAAGTACCAGAAGAAAACGTATTGAAGGATATTGACCTCGCTATATCCGCCAAAACAGCATTGATTACCCTAGATCAAATGGGCTACACTTATATGAATGTGAATAATTGATTAAACAGGAAGCTAAACTAACGGCCTGTCAGTTTTTTCAAACGGCTGGCCTCGGAGGTTAATTAGAAGTCTGAATCAGATATTAGATAGAAATAATAATGATACAAACGCCCATATGATATAGGGTCACTATTTTGGAACACCCAACGGTCTTTGTTTGCAAAATCAATTGAAACTCGCGTAGTATCTGTGCCAGTCACTTTAAATATATCTAATGAATTAATTCTGCTTTCCATAGTTTCAAGGCTGTAGTAAGTTGGTATATATGCCTTATAATCATCAGACCAGTAAGCATCATCGATTATTAAAAAAGCAGAATCAACTGGCCAAATAAATGTACTATCTCGTGTAATCAATTCACCATCCCCTTCTCCTATTCTGCTAATTGCTGAAAAAGTCACATTTAATTCATGACTACTCTGATTGACAAGCATGACCTTGTGAAATTGATTTAACCCATCTGGCTCTGGAAACAAAGAGCATCCAAAAACCACTACTGAAAAAGCTAAAATTAAAAAAACATTCTTTTTCATAAGTACGCAACAGTCACAAAGATACTTATTTAATGTTCTTTTCCGTATAAATAACAGTAATTAATCTATGAGTTAAACTATCAAGAAAGAATTAACTATAACTCCAACGTCAGGTCACTTACCCTTTTATAGCCTTTGATATGAATGGCTTGGTTGTCAATCTCTACAATGGCAAAGCTGTTGTTCTCCAAACCTTCGTAGTCGACCATACCTAACTGGGTGACATAATGAATCCCCTTAATTTCGGTGTGCTCCTCTGCATGGACATGGCCATGGAATACTGCCAATACTTTACCTGAGACTTCAAACAGTTGTTGAAATCTCTGGTAATCATTGACATGAAACTTGGCTCCTTCTTTATTGAATTCATAAAGCGGATGATGACAGAAAACAATGGTCGGTAAGCTGTTCTCCTCTAAATCTTGTTGAAGCCATTTGTACTCTATTTCAGGAATATTGGCGTCCTGCCAATCGGCTCCTTCTTTATAAAACTGATCTCTCCCATCAGCATGGTAGTTAGCATCTAACACCACAAAATGAAAACCTTCCTTATCGAAAGAGTAATAACTCTTCGACTTATCTATACCAGTATTTTCAATATGATTTAGGAACTGCTCTTTCCTTATGCTGTCTACATCGTGATTACCTAAACAGTGATAGCGAGGACCATCGAATTTACCATAAGCATTCTCTAGCGTTTCTAAATAGCGGAGTGTATCTGCTTCTTCTTGCTTCAGATCTTCATCTTTGAAATCACCCAAATGAGCAACAAAATCAACTTTTTCACGATTCATTACAGAAACAAACTCATTCATTTTTTCGATAGAATCGCGGTAATAGCGAGTACCAGAGTTTTCACGATCTGCATAATGCGAATCGGTTGTGAGGCCAAACCTGATTCTCGAAGCCTTATCAGGTTGACAAGCATATAGTGAAAGCGGCAGGAATGTAGATAGTGTTACTAAACCACTGTTTTTCAAAAACTGTCTTCTTGAATTATTTGCTTCAATGCCTTTCATAACCGTTTGGATTTGGTTTCCACTTCAAATAAACAAAAGCTATGGGCTAAATGAAATGGTTGAAGGGTTATCTGTTTGTGAATTAATGATTATTGGGAATGGCCATAAAGACCTGTCAGGTTTTAAAAACCTGACAGGTCTTTATGTTTGAGTTTAGTTCCTTCGCAGTTCTGAATAAAATCAACCGTCATGCTGAGATTTTGACTTTTGGGTCAAAACCGAAAGCATCTGTATGTGTTTGACCAAAGATGTCTCGAACTGATGCTCCGTAGTCTCGGAGCTTTCATTTTATCCCGATTATCATCGAGTTAAAATTTCAGAATGACGGTGAAAACTTTCGCTTTGCCATCAATAACTTCCAAAATAACCCATTAAACCTCAGAAAGGGCATTCGCCATTTTGTTCAGATCAATGTGATATATGTAAGTCTTAACTATTTGTATGTAGCGCATGGTCATTTAAAGCGCCTCACCTTTGTTAAAAATAAAGTCACTTAATGAATAATAAAATGAAATTTCTAAAACGAATTCAAATACTAGCTATACTTCCATTTATGTTGTTCCTCGGTTGCAGCAATGACGATGAACCAACACCAGGAGGAGACGAAACGTCACCAAATATAACTTCAACAGCCCCGCAAGACAATGCGACTAACGTGGCCCTTAACAAGGTGATCTCTATCTCCTTTAACGAAGAAATGAGTTTATCTTCGTTCACTACTGCTTCATTTACATTAAAACAGGG
>CAXBPM010000546.1:0-2674 GCA_963977345.1 uncultured Roseivirga sp. | reverse complement strand
AATGCGGTAGTGTTTGGCACTTGAGCTGCATCTGTTGCGGTAATCTTATAACGAACTGAATCGCCATCCGCCAACGTTAACCCCGTTAAAGGGATTTCCAAAGCATAAGTGCTTTCCGAATGATTTGTTAAAACCATGTTAGCAGTTTGAGCAGCCTGATCGTTTACATAATACTCGACTTCTACACTTGACAAAGGAAGAAAATCTTTAATTTGAGCTTCTAGCGTAAGGCTAGTATCTGTTGTCCTTACAAAATTGGGAGCGATATGTAATATTTCAGGTGGTGTATTGTCCTGTGCCGTTTGAAAAGTGAAAAACCTATTGGCCAATAGCAAACTTGGACTCGTAAAAAGCCTGTCATTGATGTCTTTTGCAGATAAAAAATAAGAATAAGACTGACCCTCAGTTTTAGTAGAGGCAATTTGTGCGCTATACTCATTGGTATTGCCAGTGGAAACCATTTGTATAGTCGTGGTATCGCTCACAAAGTTATCCTTTGAATAAAAAAGCATCACTTGGTCTTCAGCATAACCTACATCACTATTGATGGTAGCGGTTACCGTAAAACTATCAGCAGAAATATCTTCCGAATTGGGCAAGTTGTCATGTAGTATATAAGTATACTCCCAGCCCATGTCTCCAAACATGTTTAAAGTATTTGGCCCTGGATCATGCATCACCTCATTTGCTCCTATTTGTGGTGTCATAAGAGAGTTTGCATTCCCAGCAGGATAGGTGCTTTCATTTAAGTGTGCAATACTAGAGCCGTTGCTCCATGTAGTAGGCGCATATAAACGAGGTTTACTTCCACTATTAGTAACAGCCGTAGGGGAGTTGAAATAGACGGAATTACTTGTTAAGGCTGTACCAAGAGCCGTTGATGAGTTTTGCAGTTCGATCAAATCATTTCCTGCTCCGCTCTGAATTCCTAAATCAAAAATAAATGCAAACTCTTGTATTCCGTATGAACCAATACCCTCAGAATATCCATAGCTATCTATAAATCCTAAACCATGGCCAATTTCATGTAATACAACAGAAACCAAGTCGTACTGAGCCGCCTCTGGACTTCCGTCTGTGCCCAAGTACCAGTTAGCCCCGCTATTAAAATTGGCTACCAGGTCTGGGTCTTCTGTAGAATTTAGGTCCGTACCAGCCATTTTCTCTGCTAAAGCCACAGGGTACCATATATCCCGTTCTTGAGCCCCTTCAAAGTTTCTGAAAGCCGTATTCCAGCTCGCAGACCCTAATGTACCAGTCTCCAAGGCTGCCCAAGTGGCATCTATACGTATCGTGACAGGTGAGGTAATTAAAGTTGCCCAAATATCTACAGCAGCCTGAAAAGCCACTTGTGCGTCCTCACTAAAACCATTATATGTTACTTCAAAAGTAGCGGCCTGCTGGGCATTCGCTGATTTATTACTTTGGATGGTCAGGCCTTTCGAGAAATTATCAATAGGCTTTTGAAATATTCTAGTGCCCATGCTAATGTCTGAAGCATAGCATATGGTTTCTATTTTTTTGTCTAACCTTTCCCCTTTTTGGGCGAAAATTAAATTAGTGGTTAGTACTAGGGCTACTATAAAATATTTCTTCATTTTAATAAAACTTGATGACGAAAACCATTCAAGTTAAATTTAATTTACATCTTACCTTCGTGAATTGAAATATATTTAAATTAGTATAACTAAATATCTGCTCCTTGAAGTGAGTATGCTCTCTCTTCAATAGAACAGGCTCTTCCTTCACATTTACAATATTCAATCCACGGAGAGCAAGTCTTGTTATTTAAAAAAATCAAATGAAAAAAATAATTGCAATACTCGTATTTAGTATACTTCTAGGTTGTAAGGCTGGCCAAGTAACGGAGGGAGACAACCTTGTCATTTCCATGAAAAAAACACCTTGCATGGGGCCTTGCCCTGATTTCGACCTTAATATTTATAAAAATGGATTTGTAGAACTTGACGCACGACAGCACCTTGATCTCACAGGTAAGTTTACCTCCAATGTTAGCGAAGAATTTCTAAATGAGCTTATTGGTAAATTTGAAGAAAATAATTTCGAATCTTTTAAAGACTCTTACGTCTCAAACAAAACGGATCTACCTACTACCTTTATTACCTTTCAAAAAGAAGGTTTCAAGAAAAAAATAGAAGATTATGACGGTGCTCCGAAAAATCTTAAAGATTTAGAAAAAGCCGTTGAAGCTCTTATTTCCGAATTAAAATGGAAGGCGGTTAAATAATTTTGACTGACAGGGGCCATACATACATTTTTGCCTCCACAGACCAAGCTGATGAAAAAGTGGCTTTATGTGAAAAGGTAGATCAACAATAGAATTACCAACGGTATCCCATAGTATTTCAGCACCAATAGCCTGTTTTGTCTGCTCGTCCACCAAAGCATTCGCCAAGGGGAGTACAGCCCAATAATCACAGACAACGCGCCAACACCAATCAGAAACTCGAGGACTACTTCCATACTAAAAGAAAGCTAATTTCATTAAAAAAGCCATTCCGATTTCTCAGAATGGCTTTTCAATTTATGTTCTAGAGCACTTAAAGTGTTCTTTTTACTTCTTGAATTTCGAAACCTTCAATTACGTCTCCTTCTTTAATGTCGTTAAAGCCTTTAATGCTCAAACCACATTCGTAACCAAATTTAACTTCAG
>CAXBPM010000545.1:0-2683 GCA_963977345.1 uncultured Roseivirga sp. | reverse complement strand
GCGGAAGTGGAAGCTATGGTGGAGGCGGAAGCAGCTACGGTGGTGGAGGCGGAGGGCGCGGTAAACGTCCAGACCGAAGTAAGCGCCCTGACCGTGATAAAGGAAGACCAAAAAGAAGAAGATTATAGTCTTCTTCAACTAGATATTGAAAACCTGTCATTTAATGGCAGGTTTTTTTATGGTTAGTAATTTATTTTCATGGAGCTCTAACTCAAAAAGGCCTGTAAATCAATGGATTCGAAAATTTAATTCACCGTTTAAACAAGCTTGAGTGAAATATTTGGCTATTTCTTTGCCGATTAATAAAAAAGGTATAAAAGATCAACTAATTGCGTATCTTTGCCACTGTAAAAATTAATAACCCTTCTCGATTATCTCTTTGTTTTACATCTAGATTAATTTAATTCGGTTTTTTACATCACAAATAAGACCTTTTCGGCTTACGGCCGTTATAAGATAAAAAATAGGATTTGGCCCTATAAAAATATGGATTTGAGAGCCATTTTAGTTTACACTAACTCAGACCCGCTTTAATAACAATGATTAATTAATAATGCAAGGAACAGTAAAATTTTTCAATGAAACCAAAGGTTTTGGATTCATTACTCCATCAGACTCAAGCAGCGATATTTTCGTACACGTTTCAGGTCTAGTTGACGAAATTCGTGAAAACGATAAAGTTGAATATGAAGTAGAAAGAGGCAAAAAAGGATTGAACGCAGTTAACGTAACTGTAATCGATTAATCTCTTTTATACCTAATTAAGAAAGACAAATTATATACTTAGAACGGTTTTGGTGTTAAGCCAAACCACTGAAAAGCCTCAGGGTAATTCAATTTCTAGTATGTGATTTGTTTTTTTATGCCCTTTTGTCTGTAATGATAAAGGTTTGTAAACCCAACTCCGATGATTGGTTTCTGCTTTAATGAAGGCGATTTTTTGATTAAAACAGCTTATTTCCTTTCCTGATGAGAAATGAAGGATTTAAATGCGCTGAGTTTCTTCACTACGCGTGTTGGGCCGCATGGAATTGAATAGTAGCGGGAGCTACGCCAAATTCGGGAAGCACAGTCCCCTCAAGCCCCATGGCGATCACCCCAATTTTTATAATGGCTTTGTGATGAATGCTATGCTCTACACAATAGAAGAGTTCTCGGTAAAATGAGCTGTTGAGTGTTAGCGGAGTATTTCCCCTAGTGATGTTGATGGTAAGAGCAATTGAACGATCATTTTGACTTGCTGCAATAGTATCAATCATTGAATCTAGCGTTTGGATGCTGAATTGGAGGTCTTGCTCCAGTTGTAGGTTCCGTTGTCTAGTATCGTAACAAATCTGCGATGCATTGAGCAGTGTTGCCTGGTAGAACTCTATGATGTGCCTTAAATGCATCCCAATGGATGATCCGGATAACAGCTCAATTCTCTGCCCATATTGCCGATTGCTAAGATTTCCTAAAAAGGCCTTAGTTTCTCGTAGGTCATAAAGAACATCTTCAATCATTGTTTTGTTTTTTTAGCCAATGTTTGATTTCCCCAATACTCAAATGATCTGCGTAATCATCAGAATGATGAACAACATCGACTGTACCTTCTTTTGTGATTAGAAAATCAGAGGGTAGAATAGGAGGGCCTTGCATAGACTTTAGATTGAAAAAGCCACTGAACATTGCCTTCAGCATTTGCATCGGCTTGAGCATCGTTTTTAGCATTCCGTTTTTGGATTGCTTGATACCAAACCTTTTATAGTAATTCATTTCTGGGTCACCAATAATGTAGAATGGCGCTTTTTGCTTACCCGCGTATTGCTCTATCTCCTCATTAGTTGACGCGAAAAAAGTGACGATTTCCATCCCTTCAGATTTGAAATGCTCATAATTTTCAATGAGTTGCTTCAAGTGCATATTGCAAAATGGACAACTGGCATCACGAAAGAAGATAATGAGGAGCTTTGACGATGCCAATTCAGCAAGGTCAAATGTTCTCCCATCAAAACATTCCGATACTAATGGAGCAACTTTGTCCCCTTTGTTAATCGTTGGTGTCATTATTTTTTAGCTTGAAGAGCAATGCAATCACAATAAAACCAACTCCTGTAAGGGCTGGTGGAAGTATTGAATTGGCAATGCCCAGGTAGATCATTATTAAGGCAATAAGGACGAGGATGATTTGTAATGTCTTTTTCATAGTTAAGAAATTAAAATTGAGCCTTAACTTAGCTAAGGCCCAATAAACAAACACAACTTACTGCTTAGAATATTCTGCTACAATTGTTACAGCAATGGTTTTAGCAATATTAGAAGCAGGCTTTCCTTTTTTAAACGCTATACCGTAATCCGCTAGCGTTAAATCAAATGTAGAGTTGACGGTGATCTTACCACCAGCAACCGTGATGGATCCTTTTTCGCTAATGGCTTTGCTCTCTCCTTTGATCGTCATTTCTCCATCGATGGTAGCATTATAAGTGCCGTCTTTGGCAAAGTTGACTTCTGAAAGGTTAGTGATTTTACCTGTCAGTTTTGCTTTTGGGAATTTCTTGGTACTCAAAAAGTCCTTTCCATTATAATGCTCTTGCATCAAGGCCTTTTCAAACTCAAAGCTTTGCATTGGGACGGAGAATACAACATCACCTGTACTGGCGTCTAATGTGCCAACGGCTGCGTAATTGTTGGCTTCAATGTCTTC
>CAXBPM010000544.1:0-2688 GCA_963977345.1 uncultured Roseivirga sp. | reverse complement strand
AAAAATGAGCCCACAGCCTGGACTTGTTTTTTACTGACTACGGAAGTTTTAAAGACATGAACCATGGTAATTGTTGTTCTAATTTTGGAGTGATTTGGCAATTCATTGGTTAATCAATTCTTCATAAGTCGATTTGAGTCGCTTGCGAAGAAACTTTATGGCGTAATGCTTTCTGGAGAGCAGGGTGTTGACGGGAATACCAGTCGCTTCTGATATTTCTTTTACAGGCAAACCTTCCATTTCGGTCAACTCAAAAATTTCACGTTGTTCAATTGGTAACTCGGTAAGGGCTAGCTCCAATTCTTTCCACATCAGAGAGCGGATATAGACATTGATGGGGCTTTCTGATTCATCCATCTGAGGAAATAACCTGGCATAAACACCTCCCTCTTCATCACCATCAGGCTCCATAATGAAGCTAGTCTCTTTCTTTTTCTTGCTTTTATTGATAATGAGATTTCGGGCAACACGAAATAACCAACCAGAGAGGTTTTCAATCGGATTGTGTGTATTGTCCATCGTTTTAACGAACTGATAAAACACATCCTGAGCAAGATCTTCAGCATCTTCTGTGGTGGGAACTCTGTTCTTTATGAAAGAGCGGATTCGAGGCTGATGCTCCTTAATCTGTCTTTCTAAGTCTTCCCTATATTCGTTTTTACTCACGGTCAGGACCATCTTTTTCTTTTACGTCCGAATCGGGAAAACAGTCATTTTTGTGCTCCATCCATTGCGCGAACTTCCTTTTCTTGAACCATTCTTTGCGTTCCTCTGGGTTCATGTTCATCCATTCTTCACGGCCTGAATGAGTTCTGCATTTTTTATGATGAGATCGTTTTCCTTTACCTCCCATTCCAGAAAAGAGGATTCTTGAAAGGATGAACAGGCCTAGTGCTTGCCAGAAAGTAATGGTGGTGAGTCCAAACAGGTCCGGCATTAACCAGTTCCATAAAAGCATGATCACAGAACCAAACAAAAACAACGCTGCTGCGCCAAACACAGGGAAGAAAATGTATTTGTACTTATATATAAATTCTTTCTTTCTCATTTCGATCATTAATTATGTTCTCTTGTATAGGTAGACAAATGAGAGAGAAGAATATTTTAAGCTTCTGAAAATTTATTCAGAAGATATCTTTACAGAACATATTACTATCCGTTTTGGTAGGAAAGAGGCGCTTTGAGATAAGGTACGATCAGGTGATGTCCTTGGTCATGTCAAATGAGCTAAGGTATACGGTATTATCTTTCTTTTTCGCTACTACAAATTGACCACCTCCCAAATTGTCAGCCGTGAGTTGTCCTTCCATAATGGAGAACCATTCGGAATTTTCACCTCTTTGCTGCATCCAAAATGAATTTCCACTTTGCCACCAATAGAACTTAGTTTCAGGGTCGGCATCTGTAATATATGTACCCGTATTGTCGGTTTTGAAATGGAAGGTTCCCTGTACGTTTTGCGTTGTAACAGACCATTTGGTCCCGCTTAGGTTTACTGTTTCTTGGGTGTTTGAATTGCTTGTGTCCATGATATTGTGTTTTAAATAGTGATGTTAGTTACGGGGCCTGCCGTAGTAGCCGACAGAGGGTGTTAAAACCATGATACAAACTACAAGATTTCTTCTTGTTCACGAAGGATAAGCACAAGTTATTCTTCTTTCAGTTTTATTGAAGATTGCCTATTACTTTAAACTAGGCTGGTGATCAATCTAATTTTCTCCTCTCTTAATGTATCTAGTAAAAAAACCCTTCCAAAAATTCTTTTCTATTTACTTAGCAAATATGAAACTAATTATTACTTTTACTTTTGTTAAGTAAACAAATAACTATGTCAGAACATTCGTTGGGTGAGTTTGAGGAACTGGTATTACTGCTGGTAGCCGCCAATAATAAAGAGGCCTATGGCGTACTGATCCTTGAAAAACTTGAAGAAAAACTTGGGAAGAAGGTTAATGTCAGTGCCGTGCATGTGGCCCTCAAACGTATGGAAAATAAGGGTTTTGTAGAGTCTAGTTATGGCGGCATCACTAACGAACGTGGAGGCCGCAGAAAAAAATACTATAGCATTACCTCAATAGGAAAAAAGGTACTGGATCAGCAATACGAGGTCAGAACTTCGATTTATCAGCAAATTCCTAAAATTTCATTTGGTCAATGAAAGCCCAACCGCCAAAAAGAGCACTCCAATTTCTGCGCTGGTTTTGCAGAGAAGATTACCTCGAAGAATTCGAGGGTGATCTGATTGAACTCTTTGAGAAGCATTTTGAAACATCACCCAAAAAGGCCAAAAGAAAATTCTTTTGGGGCGTAATGCGCTCCTTCAGGCCGGGGTTTATGAAAGCATTTTATAAGGTCAACTATTCAATAACAACAGCTATGTTTAAAAATAACTTGAAGGTGGCGTGGCGCAATGCGCTTCGACAACCTTTCTTCACTTTCCTCAACACATCGGGTCTCGCCATAGGTATGGCAGGCGCCTTGATTATTACTTTGTTTCTCCACGATGAGCTCAGCTTCGACAAAATGTTTGCCGATGCAGATCGCATTTACCGCGTCAATATCGACAACCGAACTGCTGGTGAAACCAATCACTTTGCAGCCGTTTCTAGCCCTTTGGCCAATGTAATGCAAAGCGATTTTCCGCAGGCAGAAATGATCACCCGATTAAAGATGAGCAACAGCATTTTA
>CAXBPM010000543.1:0-2692 GCA_963977345.1 uncultured Roseivirga sp. | reverse complement strand
TCTTTAGCTTTCGTTCATAAACGCCAGAACCCACGGTCTGCTTTGTGCCTATCAAACCAATGTTAGCATCATCACTATATTTCTCAGCCACATAAGCCACCACAGGATCAATAACATTGAGCACTTGAGCCTTGCTCCCCACGTAGGCTTTAACGAGCTCATAAGCGGCCGCAGAAGCCGAATTACAAGCAATCAAAATCACTTTACATCCTTGCTGTAGCAGCACATCACAAATTTTAACAGAATAAGCCTGAATGGTAGCCGCAGATTTATCGCCATAAGGCAAATGAGCACTATCACCAAAATAGATGAGTTGCTCATTCGGAAGCAGGTTTTTTACGGCATGTGCCACAGTAAGCCCGCCCATTCCGCTGTCAAAAATTCCTATGGGTTGGTTTTTCGTCATGTATAACTGCTAAGGTATTTGTTTCGAATAAAAACTTAACGCAGCTCCACTAAATTATTATTGACTTTTCTGAAGGAAGAAATCGATGCATTTATTTTTTCACCTGTCGTTAAATAATGTGAAAGGCGAGTAGACTGCCGTTTGACCTTGCTATCTTCGTGGATGCTAAATCACGGAAAAAACGCGAGTCCAAAGCAGAAAAGTAGAGGCACAAAAAAAGTCTCAACTTTCGCTGAGACTTTTAGAAGTGATCTGGCTGGGGCTCGAACCCAGGACCCTCTCCTTAAAAGGGAGATGCTCTACCAACTGAGCTACCAAATCAAAATGTTTTCTTGTTGAATTAAGGGCGTTTTCCTTAATTGCGACTGCAAAGGTAAGAGGTAAATAATTAAATGCAAGCACGAAATTTTAAAATTCTCACATTCGTTTTATTGACACTTTTTTGTCTTCAAGAAAACGCTAATTCTCAAGGAGTTACAAACGACTTAAAAATTGCAGATTCTTTGTTCCAAAAGAAACTATATACACAATCGCTCACGCTCTACGAAAAAATAGCGCGTGAAGAGCAGGTTGCATCGCCAGCAATGCTCCTAAAAATGGCATTTGTGTACGAAAGTTTGGAGGATTTAGGGAATGCACTTTACACTTTGAACAACTATTACAAACTCACTTCGGATAAAAAAGTGCTCGTCAAAATGAATGAAATGGCAGAGCAAAATAATCTGGAAGGTTACTCTACCAGTGACTTCAATCTCTTCTTAAAGTTCTTTGATGAGAACAGAAATTACTTTGCATTGGTATGTCTTGCATTGAGCGTTCTTATTCTAACTATGATTTTAAAGCGGAAGAAAAAGTTAGAAGAGAAATCGGCCGGACTGACCATAGGCTTAGTATTTGCCCTTTTGCTTACTACCTATTTGATCAACTTTTCGCAATTGGCTACTAAAGGAATTATCACTTCGGCTAATGCTTATTTAATGAGCGGCCCTTCGGCAGGCGCTGATTTAATCGAAATTACTGGTGAAGGCCATAAAGTAGAAATTGTGGGTCAAAAGGACATTTGGGTAGAAATCAAATGGAAAAACGGCCGGGCTTATATCAGGGAAAACAACCTTAAAGAATTGCCTTAGGAGCAATGAATTATCCTTGCAAATTTAAAACAGCACTTTAAATTTGCAAGGATCGTCTATCGATCCACTTCGCCCAAAACGATATCAATAGAGCCAATAACGGCCACCAAGTCTGATATTAAACCGCCCTTGGCGAGCTCGTTGATAATGGAAAGGTTCACGAAACTTGCTCCCCTTGCTTTGCAACGGAAGGGCACATCAGATCTTCCATCGGCACGGAAGAAAAAGCCAGTTTCACCTTTTGGATTTTCTGCTCGAATGTAAAAATCTTGCGCTTTAGGCCTTATTTTCTTTGGTGCTAATGCCCGAGGATCGAAATCACGGGTTCTCTTGTGCTCACCCGTCAGTTTTTCTAAGCACTGTTCAATAATCTTTATCGACTCGTAGCACTCTTGCACACGCACCCAAGTTCTGTCCCAGCAATCGCCTAAGGTTCCTGCTTCGCCCTTGCCAACGGGTATATCGAAATCTATTTCAGGATAAACCGAATAGCCATCAACTTTTCGCAGGTCATACTTCAAACCAGAACCACGAAGCATCGGGCCAGTGATGCCATAATTAATCGCTAAATCAACGGGTAAAACCCCAACATTGGCAGTTCTGTCAATAAATATTTTATTGTCGATAACTACCCTTTCTAGCTCCTTAATTTTAGGCTTTAGGTACGTAGTAAACTCAAGACATCTTTCTTCAAAACCTACGGGCAAATCGTAAAACAAACCACCCACCCAAATGTAATTGTAAAGCATTCTCGCACCAGAAGCCCACTCCAATAAACGAACAATATGTTCTCTGTCTCGGGTCATCCAGAAAAATGCGGTAACGGCACCAATATCCATTCCGTAAGAACCGAGCGCAATAAAATGAGAGGCCAACCGGTTCAGCTCCGCTACCAAAACCCGAATATATTCTACTCGTTTTGGAATAATTTTATCGATACCTAACATCCGCTCAACGCCCATAGCGTAAGCGTGTTCGGTGTTCATGGCCGCCAAATAATCCATTCGATCTACAAAAGGAATGATCTGATTATAAGGCAGTTTTTCAGCATGCTTCTCGAAGCAGCGGTGTAGGTAACCGAGGTGCGGAACCACTTCAATTACTTCTTCGCCTTTGGCCAAAACCTCTAAACGAAGTACCCCGTGGGTGGAAGGAT
>CAXBPM010000542.1:0-2694 GCA_963977345.1 uncultured Roseivirga sp. | reverse complement strand
ACATGAATAAAGCCTCTTTTACCATTTTCGTAGTTGAAGATGATGAATGGTACCGAAAACTTCTGGTTTATACTCTCGAGTTAAACCCCGATTATCGTGTGGTCGCCTTTGAAGATGGCAAATCCTTATTGGATGCCTTGAAGGAAAAACCTCAGGTGATTACATTGGATTATCGCCTGCCCGATACCAATGGCGAAGAGCTTTTGAAAAAAATTAAGGAGGTTGCTCCTGAAATTAAGGTCATCGTCATTTCTGAACAAAACGAAATAGACACTGCTGTGGAGCTGCTAAAAAGTGGCGCTTACGATTACATTACCAAAACCAAAGACATTAAGGACAGGCTTCATAATGTAATCAAGCACATTCGTGAGCATTCATCTCTCCAAGAAAGAATAGAGACATTGCAGTCGGAAGTTGAGAAGAAATACGACTTCCAAAATTCAATCATTGGGCAAAGTGAGCCTCTGAAAAAAGTATTCGGACTCATTAAGAAAGCCACCATTACCAATATCTCAGTGATCATTAACGGAGAAACGGGAACTGGAAAAGAACTAGTGGCCAAGGCGGTTCATTACAATTCTGAAAAGAAAGAGAGCCCATTTGTTGCCGTTAACATGAGTGCCATTCCGAAAGAGTTGGCGGAAAGCGAACTCTTCGGTCACGAAAAAGGGTCCTTTACTGGAGCTGCCAATCGCCATATTGGAAAATTTGAGCAGGCCAATGGCGGAACACTCTTTTTGGATGAAATGGGCGAAATGGACAAAACCCTTCAGGCCAAAATATTGAGAGCCCTTCAGGAAAAAGAAATTATTAGGGTTGGGGGAACAGATGTTGTTAAGATCAATTGTAGAATTGTTGCAGCTACCCACCGCGATTTGCTAGACGAAGTGAAGGCAGGCAATTTTAGGGAAGATTTATACTATCGCCTTTTTGGCTTAACCATTCATCTTCCTCCTTTGCGCGAGCGAGGAAAAGATGTTATCTTTCTGGCCAAGTACTTTATCGATGAATTCTGTAAAGAGAATGGGTTGCCTAAAAAAGTCCTTTCATCCGATGCTTCCAAAAAACTATTGGGTTACGGTTTCCCTGGAAATATAAGAGAGCTGAAATCTGTGGTGGAACTCGCAGTAGTAATGTCTGAAGGAGAAACAATTCACCCCGATGATATCACCTTCGGCACCAAAGATGTAATTGCAGAAATGTCGGGCGAAGAAATGAGCCTAAAAGAATACAACCAGCGAATCATCAAATTGTATTTAAAGAATTATGATGACGATATTAAGCTTGTTGCCCAGAAATTAGACATCGGCCAATCCACCATTTACCGAATGCTCAAAGAAATTGAGGAGACGGCTTAATAGAAAACACTTCAAATTTTATTCATTTTGACAAAAACGCTCTCGAAAGTAGAGCGTTTTTTGTTTGCGCACTTTTTATTAGCCTGATTAACAGTGTTTTACGTCAAATTCTCATTATGGTCTCGTTTTGGCATAATACCAACCACAAGAGAAAATAAGTATTCACACAATAAATTAGTAGCCATGAAAATTCAAAATTCAAAAACAAGCAAAGTGCTTTTGGCACTAGCAGCGTTCGCCACTGTAGGTCTGGCGTCTTGCAGTAGTGGTGAAAAAGAAAAAGTAATCGAAGAGCAAACCGTTTCTATCAAAGAAATGCAAAGCGAGATTGCATCAAGAGACTCCGCCTTCAATGAAGTATTAAACATGCTTAGTCAGGTAGAAGATCAAGTTGCAACGATTGTTGAAAAAGAAAATCTTATTGCCAACACACAGTCGGGCGATAACGCCAATAACAAAGACAAGCTGCTGAAAGAACTTGCATTGATCGATAATTTGGTAGCACAGTCTAACCAAACCATAGATGATTTAAAAGGTAAGTTGAGAAACACAGATTTGAAACTTACGGGGTTCCAAAAAAGAATCAATCAGTTAACTGATGATTTGGAACAACGAAGCACGATGATTGCCGACTTGAGAAGCGAAGTGCTTAGAAAAGACGAGCAAATCAATATGATCGCTGGTAGATACGATTCAATTCAAGTGATATCAGCCAGTCAGGTAAGAGAGATCAGTACAAAGGGTCAGGAAATTGAATTACTGACTTCCGTGAATGACGATTTGAACACTGTTCACTATGCAGTGGGTAGTTTCAAAGACTTAAAAGAAAGAGGTTTGGTTTCTAAAGAAGGTGGTTTTTTATGGTTCGGAAGAACAATTGACTTAAACGAATCTGCCTTAGGTGATGAGTATATCGAAATCGATATTCGTGAGTTTTCGAAACTCCCTATCGAAGCAAATAAAGTAGAGCTTGTTACCGAACACCCTGCCGATTCTTATGTAATCGTGCAAGACGAAAACGAAGCAAACATCAAATACTTAGAAATCACTGACCCTAAAAAGTTTTGGCAAGTATCTAAATATTTAGTGATATCAACAAAAAGCTAGTGCCCTCCTCAACTGAGCAATAGCCAACAAGAAAGTAGGCTCCTGTAACAGGAGCCTACTTTAAAAAGCTAAGAATACAAAAACAATTAGAATATAGAACCATGAAAAAGACAAACAAACTATACATAATTGCCCTAATGATGTTACTTATAGCATCAGCAGCAAAGGCCCAAACAGGGTTTACTGTAGGTGCCAATATTTCAAATCTATATGTAGATGATGTAGATGA
>CAXBPM010000541.1:0-2704 GCA_963977345.1 uncultured Roseivirga sp. | reverse complement strand
GATGCTTTTTGTGAAATATTTAAACTCTCGAGGGATCAAATAATAGGTAAAACGCTTGCCGAAAATGTTCCACCTGATGAGCGAGAGGTTTTTTTAAGAATTGATAAGGAGGTACTTTCTAGTGGAATTGAAAATATAAACGAAGAGTCGCTTACAATCAGAGGTGGCCAAACACTTATAGTTTCCACTCGAAAGTCACGATTTATTAATTCTAGTGGAGAAAAGTTTTTGGTCGGAGTGATTCGCAATATTTCTGATAACAAAAAAGCGGAAGCAGCATTAAAAGAAAGTGAGGCTAGATATAGAAAGCTTAATTCCACAAAGGACAAATTATTTTCAATCATAGCACATGATTTAAGAGGTCCATTTTACAACATAATAGGTGTTTCGCAGCTACTTATTAATGAGGTGAAGGACACTGAAAATGAAGCCGCTCAAAAACCTATTGATATGATAAATTCAATAGCCAAAAACACTCTCTCGTTGCTTGATAACTTATTGAATTGGGCTAGAACTCAATCTGGTGAGCTTAGTTTAGTGCCCGAAAAGATCATTCTACCCGTTCTTATTCATGAAATAATAGAGCTCAATAAACCGCTTGCAAGAGCCAAAGGTATTGCCCTGAATTATACCCTAACAGATGAAGTCGAATTATTCACTGATGAAAATATATTAAGAACAGTAATACGAAACCTCATCTCGAACGCTATAAAATTCACGCACTCAGGAGGCGATGTAAATGTTTCTGCGAATATCAAAAACCACTATGCCGAAGTTTCTGTTGCTGACAATGGGATTGGCATAAAAGAAGAAATCTTAAATAAACTTTTTGATATTTCAACCAATGTAACATTGCCCGGCACTGCGAAAGAAAAGGGTTCTGGTTTAGGTTTAGTACTGTGCAAAGAGTTTGTGAAAAAGCTTAATGGGGATATTTGGGCTGAAAGTGAAGAAGGTAAAGGAAGCACTTTCATATTTACTGTGCCGCTGAGTACTTCATAAAATAAGTGATCTAATCCCCTGTTGGTTTTCCTTTAACTAGTGAGTGGCCATACCGTTGAATTAACTACAATTGTAACTGGTGAAGGTGAATTCTACCAATAAAAAATTTTCAATAGATTATGTGGAGTATGGACGCCATAAAATTGATGGTTAACTATCATTACCAATGATGAGAAAAAACTTATTTCTAATTCTTGGAACACTTCTTATAGCTTCTTGTGATAAGAACCTACCCTCTGGATTCTGGAAGGAATATAGAAGCGAACTCATTGAAGAAAGAGACAGTCACCAAAGACCTTATGGAGGATCACTAACTATATTTTGGTCATCATCTGAGAATGATGCTTTTTCAGAAATAGATGTTCTTGAATTTGCAATAGCTAACGAATGGGAACCTGTGGATTCGATAACATTTACCCATCAGGATATGCAGAACTGGAGTCACCATGACAGCACACCTGTTTTTCCTGTGTACTTTAACGGGACACACAAGATGTATTCTGAAAATGACTTAAGTGGTTATACCGCATTTGATCGGTGGATTGAGAGTGATTTGACAGTGTACAGATGCCGAACAAAAGGGCACTTGAGGTATCCAGGAACTGATGAGTCAACCCGAGAAAATGGATATATACTAATTAGTAAAGACGGAAAGCAAATGACTGTTTATAATATTTGGGGAGAATGAACTCACTAATACTCGTTTGTAACGAGTATTTACTTCCCTCAGCCCTGAAAGGGCTTGATACCAAAACGAAGGGTGTAACCCTTCGTAAAGCAGAACTCCATCTCTATAGAAGTCCTGTAAGGACGAGATATTCCATCCTTCTTCATAAACAACAGCAGATCACAGGTATGCTTTAGTATAGTATTCTCTCCTTTCCGCTCCCTGACATTCGAGCGTATTTTTTCTTTATCATTACATTTTTATTGTTTATCAATAAATAATTGTTGATACTTGCATAATCATTTTATACAGGGAATTAATCATGGAAATTAAAATCACTACCAATCAGATCTTGAAAGTGTTGCAGGTACTTTCCTGGATCATTTTTATTGGCTTATGTATCGAAGCGGGCGGCACTGCTTTCAATACGATCATTACAATGTTCATCAACCCACTGGGTGTTGAGAACTTTTGGGAAGGCGCAGATTACTTATCAAGCGTTTACAACTTTGATCAAGGACACTTTTTTGCCATCACGCTAACCATGACCATTGTAGCGGTATTGAAAGCCATCATGTTTTACCTTATCATAAAACTGTTTATTGAAAAAAAGCTGACTATTGCTCAGCCTTTCAGCATAGCATTAAGGCAGTTCATTGTAAAGCAGACCTATCTCGCTTTAGGCATTGGCCTGTTTTCTTACTTTGGTTCCAAATATTCCATGTGGCTGACTGAACAAGGGCTTCCGATGGCCAATCTAGAGTCATTGCACATTGCAGGAGCCGATGTATGGCTCTTTATGGTCGTTATACTTTTTGTAATCGTGCAGGTGGTGAAAAGAGGAATAGAAATTCAAGACGAACACGATTTAACCGTATAACCTATGCCAATAATAGTAAACTTAGATGTAATGATGGCAAAGCGGAAGATGTCGCTCAATGAACTTTCAGAGAAAGTAGGTTTAACCCTGTCTAACCTTTCTATCCTCAAAACAGGAAAAGCAAAAGCCATTCGGTTCAGCACACTGGAAGGAAT
>CAXBPM010000540.1:0-2707 GCA_963977345.1 uncultured Roseivirga sp. | reverse complement strand
TTAGAACTCTTATCTTTGGATATATTGAACACTCCTAATGCACACTTTTGCCACATTCGAGACATTAGCTTTTAAAGACAATCACTACTTCGGATTAGATTTTGTATCGATAACGCCCTAATAACAGGCAAAAAATTGTTTGCTAAAATGTTGAGGAACGAAAACAGCAAACTGTTTTTTGTCCTTGTTAATTAGCTTGTTATGTTTTCTTCTTGGGTAATAGGATTGCAACCTTTAAACTTAATAATACGCTTTGTTACCCTACGACCTTCACCACCAGCACCAAAAGTTACCTTTTCTGCATCAGCAGAAACCCCGACATTTCCTTTACCGGAAGTATCATAATATTCCTCAATTTCAACCTCAACTGCGTTGTCAATTCGCCTTGAAATAGCAAGTTCTTGCTCAACTTTCGCCTGAGCCAATAATGCTCTAGCTATAATTTCTGCACGAGCAGACTCTTCCTTTAATTCATCGGTTGGCATGGAACTATCCGAATTAGTGATATTCTCTACTATTTTCTTTATTCCTAAACCAATCAAGTAACCTGTTGGATTTGACAACATACTCATTTAAAACTCCTTGAAAACATAACGCCACGTTAAGCGGCAAAAAATTGTTGGCTAAAATTGTGAACGGAGTGAAACAGCCAACTGTATTTTGTCCGTTTGAAGCTCTTTTTTAGTTGCTATTTAGGTATGCCTTTTCTTCTTGGATTTAAAAACCATGCAGTAATTGAATCTATAAACTGCCAAACATCATTAGTCTCAGGATGTAGATAATTTGTAGCTACGGGATCTTCACCCATTTTTTCAAAAACTTCGACTAGCCAATTTGGGCCATGACCAGAGGCCTCTAGCTGAGTTAACCAAGACTCTAACTCTCCATTTGGAACAACAAATAAGCCATAATCAGCTAATTTATCAAAAAAGTTTTGTAGTGCCTCTTTATCTTCCCCCGTGAAAACCTGAATCCCTCCATCTCTTTTCATGTTTTTACCAGAGTCTTCAAACTTTTTCTTTAAAGCTTGCCTTAAAGAAGCCAATGGTGCTCTTTCTAATTCTGGAATAGAGCCGCTTTCAAGAAAGCCTGTCCATACTGTTCCACCATCTTTAATAACATCAATATCTACAATTCCCGCAACTGGAATACCCAATTCACGTAATGGCTTTATAATAGTTTTAACGGTTTGTTTGTTTTGAGCATGAAGAAATAAGCAATTCGGTATCCCTCTTTTATCATCACTTTTTAAAAGTCGATCATTTATTTCTTGATAAAATGCTCGGTCAGCATCTGACTCGGTGACAATAACAAATTCATAAAACAACGCACTTAGAACTCCAGTAGAACGTAACAATGGATTTCTCATTAATTTCAAAATATCTTCATTAGGAAGAATTCTAGCCGTTGCCACTTCGTTTCTATATGTTAACCGTACAATATTTACTGGAGCCCCTGATTGAATACACCCCATAACAAAGTTAGGGCTATGAGTAGCTACAAAAAGCCTTTTATCTGTCCCCGACATTATTTGAGAAACTTCCTTACCAAGCTTAAACGATAATGATGGATGTAAAAAAGCCTCAGGTTCATCCATCAATAGTACCGAAGGATCTCCTGCTATCATTTCAGTTACCATACCAGTAAAGGCTTTCACACCATCACTAGCTAGAGATATCGGTAAAGCTTTGGCATGAAAATTAACAGCTTCTTGATGAATTCCTCTTTCTTCCATAGTGTCTTTAGGGGCTTCTTTTGAAAGACGAAGGTTTAGTTGACCAAGATTAGTAGGATCTATAACTAAGTATTGTCCAAAAGCCTCATAAATGATCCTACTAACCTCTTTTCTTTTCTCATCATCTCTAAATAACACCTGAAAACTTGAATGAGGTGGCTGTTGAAGGTCTCCTGCACTTTGTTGGTTTACCAAGTTAATTCTATTACTACCATTAAGAATTAGTGTGTTGTAAGAAAGAAACCATGAACATGTATGAGTCGGTTGTATATTAGGAGTAAGTAAAGCTTGTCTAAATTGAGGTTTATGGACTTGATGTCTAGTTTGTCCTTTGCCAACCAAAATATGATCCTGGTGAATAGCTTCACCAGGATTAGGTTCAAGAATTAACGATTGGATTTTTTCGTCAAGTATAGATTCATCGATTCCCTCTAACTCAATATTATCGATGATTACATTATTAGTGTTCTTGTTTCCACTAGTACAAAATTGTTGAATTTCCGATAAAATCTTACTTTTACCTGAATTGTTTGGGCCAACAAACACAGTTATAGGCATAGCCTTTATTGTCTGAGGCTCTAAACCTTCTGCACGCCCAAACTTTAGTTTTATATCCTTTAACATTTACAACTCCATAGTGTGCTAGCAACTAACAGCTTATTGGGAGGCATGATACCTTATTTAAATAAGCTATCATGCCTACTTTTATAATTTATTGAGTTCACCATAACGGTTAATCCAATGATTTTCAATGCATTAACAAGATCTAGGCTTTATGCCCTAAGTTGAAATAAGGCGTTATCCCTTCTTTCTCGCAAAAGTGTAAACCTCTGGTGGAACTGTACATAAAATCAGTTACATAACTGACATAATGCATTAGAAAATATATGGCGAAAAGTTTTAGGTTAATGTCGGGAATGCGCACAAAGTGATCATATATATCAGCGGCAAACCTAATGTTATTTAGTGGTC
>CAXBPM010000539.1:0-2709 GCA_963977345.1 uncultured Roseivirga sp. | reverse complement strand
GCAAGAAAGAACCCTGTGGATGTATTAAGGAATGAATGAAATAATGAAATAAGGAAGGATTGAAATAAGGAGACAATGAAAGAATGAATTAATGAGAGAAGGTTGGAAGATGGAAGTCAGAGGAGTCTTTTCTTTTTCAACAATGACCAATAAACCATAACGACTGATGAAATATTTTGAGACTGTATTCCGAAGCTTAAAACGCGAGAAATCCTTTACACTGATTAACCTTATAGGTTTGAGCATTGGTATGTTCTGCTTTTTGGTAACTGCACTCTATGTTCGAGATGAAGTGACCTATGACCGTTGGCACGAGAATGCTCCTAATATCTATATGTCGTCTTTGGAGTTGAAAAAAGAAGATGGTACTTCATTTAAAGTAAGACCATCTGATGCGCTGATGCATGTATTGAAAGAGGAGAGTACTGCTGTATTGGACGCGGTTAGTATAAGTAGGAATTCCTATGCAAATTATAAGGTCAATGATGAATGGATACAAACCGATAAACTGTTTTTTTCTTCTCCATCACTTTTTAAAGTATTTGATTTTGGTTTAAAATTTGGCAATGAGGAATTGGCACTGGCTGATCCCTCTGACATCATCCTCTCTTCCGCTATTGCAGAAACCCTTTTTCCAGGAGTTAACCCCGTAGGAGAAATGCTCACTTTTCAAAATAAAGGTAGCTTTAGAATAGTAGGAGTACTTAACCCCATTCCTAAAAACAGTCATTTAAAATTTGATTTTTTAGGGGCGATTACTGCCGAAATATCGAATTATGATTTCAATAAAGACAATTGGCTGAATGGATCAGGGTTCAGCTATTTTCTATTAAAAGAAGGACATTCTCCAAATGAGTTGATGGCAGATGCCAAGCAAATTTTGGCCTTACATGATGTTACACAAGTGGCGGATGGTCTTACATTTCTTAAGTTCTCAGATTTATACCTCAATGGGCAAACTGAACGCTATGACGCTAAAAACTTGTTTGGAGGTCAATCAAAGTATTTATACATTTTTTCTCTTGTTGGAGGCTTAATCCTTTTTGTCGCCTGCTTTAACTACATCAACCTTACTACCGCCCTTTCCTTTTCTAAGGTGAAGCAAATGGGTATTCGAAAAATAATGGGGGCAAGCCGTAGCCGTTTGGTGCTTTCTCAAATGGTAGAAACTTTTGCCTTGTCCTTTTGTGCTTTAATAGTTGCGTTAATTGGGCTTGAATTGGCATTACCATACGCCCAACCGCTCATTGGTAAAGAATTGGATATCAATTTTAGTCAAGCCCCACAGCTATTATTGTTACCTGTTGCTGTACTCATTCTTGTAGTGTTGATTTCAGGAATTTATCCAGCAATTTCATTGAGTTCTTTCAGTATTTCAGGAGTACTCAGAGGGGCCTTGCCTCAATCTAAAGTGAATATTCTTCGAAAATCACTGTTCGTATTACAGTTTATGATTTGCACAGGCTTGCTCATTACAGCCTTGGTTATTCGGGGGCAATCTAATTACTTAATCAATTTGGATAAGGGTTATAACGAGGAAAATATAATGACTTTTAGCCTTTATCAGGAGGGGCGATCACTCGATTATCAGACAGTTAGAAATGCGCTAGAAGCGATTCCGCAAATTGAAAAAATAACATCCACGCCCTTACCCTCTTTTCCTCCGGGACCGCCCAGTATGTTAAAGCTTAATGGAATAATGGTGCCTTTGACTATTTATTCTGGGCCAGTCGACAGCGATTTTAATAACCTTTTTGAATTTGAATTTTTAGAGGGAACTGATTTCTCTGCCCTACCAAAATCTCAATTAGACAGTGTGGTTATCATCAATGAAACTGCAAGAAAGAAACTGAGATTAGACCCTGCAATTGGCGCAAAAATGCCCAGCGGAAAAACTGTTGTTGGCGTAGTTAAAGATTTTCATTTCGGCTCTGCAAAATATGTAATTGAACCTGTCGAGCTTTACTATAAACCAAAGGATTTTCGCAACATACAATTCAGTTATCGTGCAGGAGATAAAGAAGCAGTTAAGGGACATGTAGCCTTAGCACTCTCTAAACTAGGGGTAACTGGGGAGCCTAGTATTCAGGAAATCAAAGGTTACTTTGAACCCTATTACAAGAAAGAAGCACAGCTGGTCACTATTTTTGATGTACTCACTATTATGGTGATCACGGTTGCTTTCTTAGGGCTCTTTGCGCTCTCTTCTTTTGAGAATAAGTTAAGAGAAAAAGAAATAGGAATTAGAAAGGTATTGGGTGCTACTTATCTCCATTTGATACAAACCCTGAACAAGCGTTTCACTTGGCTTATCACTGTGGCGATGATCATTTCTCTACCGCTTACTTATTATGGTATTCAGAAATGGATAACAGACTTTCCATATCATTTAGAAAACCTTAGTCCATTCTTTATTCAGGCCATAATTATGGTGGGTGCTTTAGCACTTACGGTACTTGGGCTGCACAGTTATTTCAGTGCCCAAAAGAATCCAGTAGATGTGTTGAAGAATGAGTAAGCAATGAATTAAGGAGAGAAGGGGATTAATGAAATAATGAGATAATGAAAAAAGGTTAGAAGACAGAAGCGGGTTTTCGTTTTCACCAATGACCAATGACCAATGACCAATGACCACTTAACTAATGCACCAATAACCAAAGAGCTATGTTAAAGAATTACATCACCACCACGCTAAGGGGAATAAAGAGA
>CAXBPM010000538.1:0-2712 GCA_963977345.1 uncultured Roseivirga sp. | reverse complement strand
AGCGAAAAATATATCGATCCGCCAAACACCACCGATTTTGGTATTATGTTCTTGCCCTTTGAAGGAATTTATGCTGAAGTTGTGCGGAAAGCAGCGCTGTTAGAAGATTTGCAAAGAAATTATAAGATCATAGTCACTGGCCCCACTACCCTAGCCGCAATTCTTAACAGCTTACAAATGGGATTCAAAACCTTGGCCATTCAAAAACGAAGCGGTGAAGTTTGGCAAGTTTTAGGCGCTGTTAAAAAAGAGTTTGAGAATTTTAGCGGAATCATGGAGAAAGCCCAGAAAAACATCCAGTCAGGATTAAACCAACTCGATGATGTAATGGGCAAAAGAACCCGTGCCATCCAGAGAAAACTAAAAGATGTAGAAGCCCTTACAGAAGCCGAAACAAAGGACATTCTACCCGAATTAGCAGATAGCTCCTTGATTCCAGACGAAGAGAGTGATCAGGATGAATAATGAAGCCTCATTGACAAATCTAATACTCAGCATAGCCATTCTTGGGGATCAATATCTCATTTGAGCCTGCTTTTAAAGCTCATATCTGGTTACCTGAAAATCAGATTAGCTTACTATGTGTATATTTGCCCCATTTTTAACAGATATCTTTTTACTTTGCAAATTCTTAACTAGGCACACGTGAGTGATAAGTTTATTGACATAGAGAAAGTAATTAGCGAAAAGAACCCCACCCTTTTTAAATGGATGCCTGGGTTTGTGATTCGTTATATCGAACGCATTATTCACCAAAAAGAAGTGAATGAAATCATACATGATTTCTCTCATTTAGACGGTGTTGATTTTGCCAATGCCGTTCTAAATCGGTTCAAGATCAAAGTTGATATTCACGGAATTGAAAACATCCCGAAAGAAGGGGGGATAGTTTTTGCAGGCAATCACCCTTTTGGAGGTATCGAAGCTTTGGCCCATGTTAAAGCCATTCAACCCGTCAGGCCAGATGTTAAGTTTTTGGTGAATGATATACTACTGAACTTGAAAAACCTCAAGCAGCTCTTTGTTGGCATTAATAAGCATGGCGCAACACCAGCCGATTCGGTCAAACAAATGAATGAGCTTTTCGGCTCTGGGCATGCCGTTTTTATCTACCCTGCGGGACTGGTAAGCAGAAGAATCAAAGGAGTGGTGCAAGATCTCTCATGGAAAAAAACATTCATCACTAGGTCAAAACGATTTAAAAGTCAAGTAATACCAGTATATACTGGTGGTGCTCAGCTATCTAACTTCTTCTATAACCTTTCTAATTTTCGAAAACTCTTAGGAATCAAGGCGAATGTAGAAATGTTTTATTTAGTTGATGAGATGATGAAACAAAAGAATAGTACTTTTAAGATTGTCTTTGGTAAGCCCATTGACCCTATAACTTTCGATCGATCAAAGACTGATCAAATGTGGGCAGAATGGACAAAAGAAAAAGTGTATAAACTCCGATAGCAGAAACTTATTCAATTTGGACAAGAATTTAGATTACATAATTGACTCGGTTGACAGAAAACTTTTGAAGTCAGAACTCAATGCAGAGCGTTTTGTACGCCACACCCAGAAAGGTGGCAACGAGATTTACTTTGTCAACGCCCACAACTCTCCAAACACCATGCGAGAAATAGGTCGCTTACGAGAAGTGTCCTTTGCTAGCGCGGGTGGTGGCACTGGTAAAGAGGTGGACATTGATGAATATGACATCTGCGAAAATTGCTATCAACAATTGATAGTGTACTCCCCTGAAGACGAGGAGATTATTGGAGGATATCGTTTTATAGATTGTAGTACATTAGACCTTTCTACACCTAACCACATAGCACTTTCCACTGCTCATTACTTTAATTTCTCTGACCAATTTATCAACGAGTACCTACCCTATGCTGTCGAGCTCGGTCGATCATGGATTCAGCCAAAATACCAACCAAATGTAGATCCCCGAAAAGGTATTTTCGCATTAGACAACCTATGGGATGGTTTAGGAGCTATTATTCTAAACTATCCAGCCATGAAGTACTTTTTCGGAAAAGTAACCATGTATCCAAATTACAATATTGAAGCCCGTGATGCGGTTCTATATTTCATGGATCTCTTTTTTCCGGACAAAGACAAATTAGTTACCCCTAAAAATCACCTTTTACCAGAGTCAGATATCAGCAAATTAGAGGCTCTTTTCATCGGAAAAGATTTTAAAAGTGGAATGATTGCGCTCAACTCTTACACCAAAGCCAGAGGTGAACGTGTTCCTCCCTTAATCAAAAACTACATGTCACTATCGCCTTCAATGAAATCGTTTGGCACAGCTGAGAATCCTGATTTTGGCGGTGTAGAAGAAACAGGAATCTTGATCACTGTCTCTGAAATTTATAGTGAGAAAAAAGATCGTTATACTGTCTATTAAGCACTTTTAGTGTGCTAACCCACATTATCTAAACATTCCAACAGCCAAGATCGAAGCGTTAATTTCGAGTATTTAGCTATGGAATAAGAAAATCTATCCTCGGATTAAATAAATTACTCAGAATGAAGGTTTTGATATTTGGTGCCTCTGGTTCTGGAACAACAACACTAGGCAAGGAAATCGAAAAAAATACAGATTTTATTCATTTAGATGTTGACGATTATTACTGGAAAAAGACGGAACCTCCATTTCAAGAAAAAATAGCCCTCTCTGAAAGAAATGAAAATCTAAAAACGGATTTCGAAAAA
>CAXBPM010000537.1:0-2718 GCA_963977345.1 uncultured Roseivirga sp. | reverse complement strand
ATATCGAATTTAGGGAGAAGTACATCGCGCTCCAGCTTATAGGTTTCTATTTTCTGAACGATTTCATTGGTATTGGCAATCGCTTCAGGTAAATCGGTGAAGAGCTTTTTCATCTCTTCAGGCGACTTGATATAGAATTCATCGTTCGGGAAACCGTAACGGAATTCTCTTCCGCGTTTCCCGATGTATTTTTTAGGCTTACTTACGGATTCCGCATCTTTTACACAAAGTAAAATATCATGCGCTACGGCTTGGTCTTTTTTGGTGTAGTAGGTGTTGTTCGAAGCAATGTACTTTACATCGTACTTCTTACAGAACTGAAGCAGAATCCTGTTAACGTGGTCTTCTTCTGGAAGGCCGTGACGGTTGATTTCTGCGTAAAAGTCATCGCCAAATTGTTCTTTCCACCACACAAAAGCTTCTTCTGCTTGTGTCTCGCCTACATTCAGAATGAGGTAGGGCACTTCGCCCCAAAGCCCACCCGTGGTAGCAATTAAGTCACCTTTGTATTTTATTAAATCGTTTCTGTCTATTCTTGGTAGGTAATAAAAACCCTCGGTATAGGCGAGGGAAGCTAGTTTCACCAAGTTGTGGTAGCCTTTTTTGTTCTTGGCTAAGATGACGGTTTGGTTACCGTTGTCTTGTAGCTTTTTGTTGCTTCTGTCTGTACATAAGTTAAACTCGCAGCCCACAATTGGGGTGATGCCTGCGGATAGTGCTGCTTTTACAAAAGTAAATGCCCCCATCATGTTTCCATGATCCGTCATGGCAATGGCTGGCATGCCCATTTCTTTGGCGGTATTCACCAAGGCGGTTAGTTCCGAGGTGGCCTGCAAAATCGAAAACTGGGAATGACAATGCAGATGCGAGAAGGGGACTTCCTCTAAGTCAGAAAGGGTTTCTTTGTCGATTTTGCCAATGCCTCCGCTACTTTCTTGCTCATCGGTTTTAGCGAAATTGGCGGCATCCAGTTCTGGGGCTTCGTATTTAATTTCCGATAAACGAATGCCTTTTATTGGAGGCACTACGCTCTGGTCCAACAAACCGAAGAAACAACGGGCCGTAGCATCTACATCATAAGCCGCATCGTGCGCATCGTCAAATCCTTTCCCGAAGAGTTTGAAGTGAAGTTCAGTAAGTGTGGGCCATTTGAATCTACCGCCCTTTCCTCCAGGGATAGCACAGAATTCTGTAGCTACATTTTTTGTATCAATGTTCTCAAAACCCTCTAGTTTGTTTTCCTGCTCTGTACGCAGGTATTCTGCCCCAACAATATTTAAATCGAATTCAATATTATGACCAACCGCGATGGTGGTTTTGGCCAGGTCTTCCGTGAATGCCTTTAGAACGTCATTGAGGTCATGACCTTCTTCCATCGCCCTTTCCGTAGAAATACCATGGATTTGTTGGGAGTTATAGGGGATGGTAAAACCTTCGGGCTTCACAATGAAATTCTGAGCCGAAATGAGTTTTCCGTAACCATCGTGCAGCTGCCAAGCGAGCTGAACTAATCGGGGCCAGTTGTCGAGATCACTTACCGGAGCGTTATAGTTTTTAGGTAAACCAGTGGTTTCGGTATCAAATATCAGGTACATAGGCTGTTAGTCGGAATGACGATTTTTCGATCGGAAATAATAGACTAAAGTACGGAAAATGATGGAAAGGTGGAGGGCAATATGAAAAGTCTTGGAGGCTTCTTTTAGAAAAAGAGAAATGAATTTTTGAAACCACAAAGAACACGAAGAAGCGCAAAGAGTAGTTGGAACCACAGCGCACTATTGATTAATTCGTGCTGAGGCATATCAGAACCAAAAAGGTCCAGTTTCTTTCCCTGAGGGACGAAGGGTCTAAAATTTCAAGATTAGGCTTTGGTCTCAGCGAGACGATCAAACGAGTGCAGAATCCTTGAACAAACTGAAAAAGATGCTTACAGCATGACTTAGCTTTGGCGTTTGTGCCAACGATGTGATTTCACCAGATAAGCTTGCTTCTCAGTCATCCCCGTAGGGATCTTTTCACGAGCCCCCACTAGTCGTAGCGTGTCGCTGCGACTCACTCCAATCACCCGATATAAAAGCCTATTTCAATAATTCTCTTTTGTGTTTCATGAAAGACTAAACCGTTGAAACGGTTAATGGAAAATTTGTGCTTTATAGCCCACGGTTTAAACCGTGGGCTATTTGATAAATCTTCTTTGAGAATGGTTTTAACCATTTAAATCAGGCATTGGCATTGGTCTCAGCGAGACGCTAAGACCAGTTGAGACTTGTTGGAGACAACTCCAAAAAGGACCTAGTTTTTTTTCCTAAATCAAGAAAAAGAGAAAAACCAAAGGAAAGGCAATGCCTACAATGGCGAATTTCCAACCTCTTTTCTTAAAGCTGGTATCACCTCCTGAAACGAACATACCGGAAACAGCAATAAGAATCATCGCAATACCGAAAATATCAGAATACCAGATCCAAGATTTGTTAGTGCTCTGGTGTAAATCGGCCATTTCAGCCAGCCCTACTCTTCTACCCACCCATTCTTTTTCACCTTCGCCTGTTTTTACATTGATTTCAGCCCTTGCTTTCTCGTAGAGAATCCTCAAAGTGCCGCCTTGTACCCTAAAACCTGTGTATTCGTTGCCCATGGCAATTTCGGGTAGAATGCTTTGCACAAAAGCTTCATTGATCTCTTTAGGGTCTGCTGGTAGGTTGATTTTAATGGGTTCAG
>CAXBPM010000536.1:0-2718 GCA_963977345.1 uncultured Roseivirga sp. | reverse complement strand
AAGAATCTTTACTTATTGAGCGGAGGTAAAATCTCTAAAATTGATCCAGAAAGCGGAAAACGAGAAGGAGTTGATGTGAAAGGTGAAATGAATTATGATGCCGTTGCAGAGCGTCAGTATATGTTCGACCATGTCTACATTAGAACTAAGAATGTTTTCTACGAACCAACTTTCCATGGCATTGATTGGGAGTTAATGAGAAAAGAATACGCTAAGTATCTGCCTTCAATCGGTAACTCATATGAGTTCTCAGAAATGCTTTCAGAAATGCTGGGTGAATTGAACGTATCGCACTCTGGCGCTAGGTACAGCACAAGTATTCCTAATCCAGATGCCACTGCTTCGCTTGGTGTTTTTATGGATTACAAGCACAAAGGCAATGGTATTTTAATTGCCGAAGTGATCAAAGGCGGCCCACTTGATAAAGCCAACATCGATGTGAAAAAGGGAATGATCATCGAGAAAATTGATGGAGAAACCATTGCACAGAATATTGATGTAGCCAAGTACTTAAACCGTAAGGCAGACCAATTCACTTTGTTAGAAATCTATGACCCTGCTACTAAAAAGAGACAACAAATCACGATGAAGCCTATTTCTCTAGGTGCAGAAAGAGGTTTGCTCTATGATCGTTGGGTGAAAATTAACGAGAAAGAAGTCGAAGAGAAAAGTAATGGTCAGTTGGGTTATGTGCATATACCGGGCATGAGCGATGGACCTTACCGAAGTATCTATGAAGATATGATGGGCAAATTCTCTGACCGTAAAGCCGTGGTAGTCGATACACGATTTAATGGTGGAGGTGACTTAGTGGCAGATTTGGCCATGTTCTTCACGGGCGAGCCTTTTCTTACTTATGCTACTGAAGCCAAAGTTGTAGGAGGCGAACCAACCTCACGCTGGACGAAGCCGACTTTGGCCCTCTTCAACGAAAGTATGTACTCTGACGGCAGCTGCTTTGCTATTGGTTATGCCGAACTTGAAATTGGAAAAACGGTAGGGATGCCAGTGCCTGGTACTTGTAGTTTTGCTGGTTGGGAAGGTTTACCCGATGGTGGAAGATGGGGCGTTGTACCTGTAAGTGCTAAAAACAAAGCGGGTGAATGGATGGAAAACAACCAGACTGAACCTCAGTTTAAAGTGAAGTTGATGCCGGGTGTTGTAGACAAAGGAAGAGACCAACAGCTGGAAAAAGCCATTGAAGAATTGATGAAGGAAATCAGGTAATCAATTTCAATTTATAAGTTTAAGAACCCCTAATGACATCTGTTGTTAGGGGTTTTATTTTGCTAATTCAACCTCCATGAACTGAATAGCGAGCTGATTCACTGTAAATCTTCAAAATGACTGAATTAAAGATTTACAGTCTTAAAAGTTGACTAATTGTGATGTATGAAATTAATAGATTTGATTTAAAGGGGAAATGACTTAACTTAAAGATGTAAAATTGTACCTGTATGAAATTTGTATGGTCAACAGCTTTTATCCTCTCATCGTTTCTTTTTTCTTACCCTGATACTGAAATGACCTCTTTTAAAATTGAAGTTAAAAGAGGTGGGGATTTAGTTGAAATGAAATGCACAGAAGGCTGCAACTGGACTGAGTTGAGTTTTCAACTGAAAAAGGGCAAGGCTATGGTTGTAAATGAATTAGGTGCTTATGAGAAATCCGCTTACCCGAGCGAACCAGATGTGAAATTTGCCTTTTATGTGAATGGCTCTCCAAATGGTCTAAGTTTCGAGTCAATTAATGGCACCAAATGGAAGGGCTTGACTTATGGGAGAAAGCCAAGCAGGTTAATGTATTTAGATGAAACTGGAGTTTCTTCTAATAAATACTGAAAACGGTCTAGCGTAAGACTATCATTATTTTTCCTTTTGCTGGTTTAATCTACCTCTTACCTCAGCAGCCCGACATTCTTTGAACATTTTGGGCGCTTTTCTCTATGATTTTGGTGTTCTTTGCGCCTCAAATTTTTTTAAGAGGAATGGTTGAATTGAAAATAGGGGGAGTGCCAGAACATTTTAATATGCCTTGGCAACTATTGCTTTCTTCAGGAATACTTGAAAAATCTGGCATTGCACCACACTGGGCGGATTATCATGGTGGAACGGGCCTTTTGGCGCAAGCTTTAGACGAAGGTGATTTAGATATCGGAGTGCTTCTTACCGAAGGGGCTGTTCAAGGAATTGATAAAGGGAAAACATTCAAGATCTTCAGTTTTTATGTCGATTCTTCTTTAACCTGGGGTATTCATGTGCCTGCTAATTCTGATTCGCAAACTGTTTCGGACATTGAAGGCAAGCGTTATGCCATTAGCCGCTATGGTTCGGGCTCTCACTTGATGGCCATTATTGACGCAAAAGCCAGAGGCTGGTCTATCGAGGATATGAAATTCGAAGTGATCGATAATTTGGCCGGTGCACGCGAATCATTCAAATATGGCGATTCAGATATTTTCTTCTGGGAGAAATTCACGACCAAATCTTTAGTGGACAGTGGAGAGTTCAGAAGAGTAGGAGAGCGAAAAACGCCTTTCAGCTGCTTCGTGATTTGCGTGTCGGACAAGGCCTTTGAAGAAAAGAAAGAAGCTGTATTGACAACTATAAATGCCTTGTTTCAGCAAGTGAATCAATTCATTGCTAGTACAGATAAAGTAAAACTGATCAGCGACTTCTATCATTTAAAGCCAGAAGATGTAGAAGCATGGCTCAAAGA
>CAXBPM010000535.1:0-2721 GCA_963977345.1 uncultured Roseivirga sp. | reverse complement strand
GAAATGATTCAAGATTTGATTAAAATCAAACCAAACTTGCTGGCTTTATATCATAAATCAATAATAGAAGTTTTAGGTAAGCCTGAAGCCGAAGAACTTTACGAACGAAGCCAAACTTATTATTGGTATTATATTGATCCATCTCCAAAATGTAACCAACCTTCGGAAAACCCTAGAAAATTATCAATTCGTTTTACTGCTATGGGAATCGCCAACGAAATTGATATTAAGTAGCCATAAATGGATTATACTTCAATTGTTGGTGAAATATGATTTTACCACCTAAATAGTTCGTTAATTTATTTATTGTAAAATAATATTTTACAAGTCAGTATTTTTACCTAATTTAATGGTGCTTATTGTTTTAACAGCAATTGGCGATAACAAGCTTTTAATCTCCATTTTTATCATGGAGTGTGTTTGTTTAATTAAACTAAGTTTAAGTTAGTTTTAGTTTTATAGGTAGTTTATGTGAAGGTTAGTCTCTCCTCAGGCTAACCTTCCGCTTTTAAACGCACCTCGTGGTCAAAGATTTCTACTTGCCCTGCTTTATATAGTCCACCTAGAATTTTCTTGAAGTTCTTTTTGCTCATACCGAGCTTATACTTGATCTCTTCAGGGCTACTTTTGTCTCCTAACGCTAAACTGCCTGTTGCTTTAATCTTATCGAGTACAACTTGACTCATGTCCTTTACAGCTTCATAACCTTGCTTTTGTAAAGAAATATCTATTTTACCATCCTCTCTAATGGCTTTCACATAACCAGAACGCTCATCACCAATTTCAACATGGTCAAAGATCTCATTATGAAAAACCAAGCCTTGATAGGTGTTGTTAATCACTACTTTATAGCCCAAAGTAGTCTCTTGCCAAATAAGGATACTTACCTGCTCTCCTTCTTCCAACTCGTCTTCGTGCGCACTAAGGAAAGGCCCAATTTTAGTTGTCCCAATCATTCGGTTGGTTTTAAAGTCTAAAAGCACTTTAACAACATACTTACGCCCTGTTTCCATCCTTTGACCTTGCTCCTTAAAAGGAACCATCAGGTCTTTTTCTAGGCCTATATCCATAAAGGCCCCCACACTAGATACCTGCTTTACTTCCAAGCTTGCAATATCACCCACCTTGGCAAAAGGCTGAGCAGTTACGGCAATAGGGCGACCAAGAGAATCAACATAAACGAACACTTCAATATCGTCTCCAATGTTGGTATCGGAAGGCACATATTTCATTGGTAAAAGAATATCTTCTTCGCCATTAGTCAAGTATAGACCGAAATCTACTTCACGAGCTACTTTTAATACGTGGTTTTTACCTATTTCCATGCTCATTATGATTTATCTTTTAACTAATTTGGTTTACCAATCGACAAAGTTATGATTAACCAATCGTGTTTTAGGCATTCCAAGCAAAAAATAAACATCGGCCTATGGTGCTGTTTATTTTCACTTCCTTTTATGACTCATGGTCAAAAGCCTTATTTAGCCAGTGAATCCTTTGACCCAAGCCCAAGAAATGAAGAAAGGATCAGACTTGCCTTCTACAATGTAGAAAACCTTTTCGATTACTTCGATGACAGCCTGACGATTGACGAACAGTTCTTACCGCGTGGAGATCATTTCTGGACCAAAGCCCGCTATACTGAAAAACAGAATAAGTTGGCCAAGACTATTCTGGCCATGGGTGGCTGGGACGCCCCTGAGTTAATTGGTTTTTGCGAAATAGAAAACAGGTATGTTTTAGAATCGCTGACCCAGTTTACTCAACTCAAGCCCTTAGGCTACGAAATCATTCACAAAGACTCACGAGATGCCAGAGGAATTGATGTGGCTGCTATCTACAGACCCGATAAGCTTAAATTACTCAACTATGAATTCTATGAGCTCAACTTCCCTTTCGATACTGCAAGCCGTACGCGAGACATTCTGCATGCGGTTATGGAGCTGCCCAATCAAGATACACTTCACTTTTTTGTAAACCATTGGCCTTCAAAATTTGGTGGTGAATTTGAGACTCAGCCAAAGCGGATGTTTGCTGCTGAGTTTGTTAAATCGAAAGCAGATTCATTATTAAGGTTAAACCCCAATGCTCATATTGTAATTACTGGTGACTTTAATGACGAACCAGAAGAAGAAAGTATGCTGAATGGACTGGCAGTGAACACCGATATAAATACGCTCAAGCCCACAGACCTCTTCAATTTGATGTATGACCTTAGGTTTGTAGCAGGAACCCATAGCTTCGAAAATAAATGGGGTATTCTCGATCAGTTTGTAGTTTCTGGTAACTTATTAATGAAACAATCGAAAACCAGAGTTAGCAATCGAACCGCCCAAATATTCGATATGGATTTTTTGATTATGGAGGGTGCCACTGGGGCAAGAAGGCCATTTAGAACTTACCAAGGACCAAAATACATTGGGGGCTACAGTGATCACTTGCCTATTATCATGGATTTAATTTTAGATCGCTAGTTCAATAGATTACCTGGACTCAAATATAACCATCTAACTGCCAGACAATAATGCCATAAACAATAAATCTGAGTATTCTAAAAGAAGAATAAACCATGTACTTTTTAGCTGGGTATGACATTGAGCCTGTAAACAAGCTGATCAATGAGAATGGCAAGGGCGTTAAAGCTGCCACCACTATAAAACCTCCTCCATACTGCTCATAGCGTCTTTGGAATTTGCGTAATCGCCTTTTAAAAATGCGATG
>CAXBPM010000534.1:0-2722 GCA_963977345.1 uncultured Roseivirga sp. | reverse complement strand
ATACGAACATTTTCATTTACTCAGGCTTAGTGAGCTTAATTTCTACCCTCTTATTTATCATTTTCATTTATAAAATAAGTCCCAGTACCCGCGCAGAAATAGATCTTAGGAGAATCATTGGCCTCATACTCTTAATGTACGCCACCATTAACTCCTTCTATTTCCTCAAACTTATTCCGCCCGTACCGCTTGCGATGGAAAGCGGCATTGTAGCACACAATGTTACCGTGGACGATGATGAATATATAGTGACCTACGAAATCGATGAATGGTATGTGTTTTGGAGAGAACATAGACTGAAATTCATATTTGAGCCCGGAGAAAAAATTTATGCCTTCACCTCCATATTTGCTCCAACGGATATAGAAAAATCGATACTTCACCGCTGGAAATGGTATAACGACAATACTAATAAATGGGAAGTTGTTGAGGATATAGGTTATGATATTGCTGGAGGTAGAGATGGAGGTTATCGTGGCTATACATTCAAGAGTAACGCGAAACCAGGGTTATGGAAAGTTGAAGTGATCACCGAAGAAGAATTGATCTTAGGGGTAATTGATTTTGAAGTGATCATCAGCACTTCCAAGAATCCTGTTGGTTTAGTCAATAAAAAATTCTGACACTAGACAGTATTGTGTGAAATCAAGAACAGAAAGACTTAGAATAGAACGAGAAAACAGAAGTCTTTAATTGATAATTTTCCAATTACCATCCTTCATTTTATAAGCTATTGATTAGTTTAGCAGCCTGAAAAGAATCCCATGAAGTCAAACGTTAATCGTATCATCGCTATTCTCGCCATTATCATCGTCAATATAGGCTGCGATCAAATCACCAAAGACATGGCGCGTGATCAAATTCAAGAATATGAGCGCATTGAAGTGATCGGTGATAACCTTATTCTTACCAAAGTTGAGAACTCCGGTGCTTTCTTAGGTATGGGTTCCGACCTATCTCCTATTTTAAGAGGTATTCTGTTGCTAGGCTTACCAGGTATTGTAATGATTGGGCTTTTTGTCTACCTCATTATTAAAAAGGATTTAACAAAAATCGCAATTATCGGTCTGTCCTTTATCGTTGGTGGTGGTATTGGCAACTTGTACGACCGTATTCTTTATGGATCTGTTACGGACATGGTGCATATTGATTTAGGTGGAGTTTTTAGAACAGGGATTTTTAACGCTGCCGATGTATCTGTAATGATTGGTACGGGCTTAATTCTGTTGGAGCAATTCTTGACCCGAAAAGACCAAGAGAAAATCAAAGAAGCCAGTTAATTTACAATACCAGCCATAACAACAAAGCCACAATTAAGACTACGGCTACCCAACTCAGTGCTTTCGGTTGCGAAGGAAATTCATAAGCACAAATAGGGCAAACTTTAGCTGCTGAGTCGATTTCCATGGCGCATGAAGGACATTCTTTTTTCATTTCGGCAATTTATAAAAATATAAAAGCGCAAAAGCGTCTCACTTTTCTATTTATACCTGAAATACAAGTAGTTTTGCACCATGCAAACTGCCCATAAAAACCAAGAGGAAATCCTCGCTAAGCTTCGTATAGAAAAACTCAACCCCATGCAAGAAGCGGCCCAAGAAGCCATTCATCAGCATCCGGATGTAGTGTTGCTTTCCCCTACGGGCACAGGAAAAACCTTGGCCTTTTTGCTTCCAATCCTTCAATCTCTAGACATCAACTGCGCTGAAGTACAAGCTTTGATCTTGGTGCCCTCAAGAGAATTGGCCATTCAGATTGAGCAGGTGATCAGAGAAATGGGAACAGGCTTTAAAGCCAATGCCGTGTATGGCGGTAGACCAGCATCGAAAGACAGAATGGAGTTGAAACATAGGCCTGCTATCCTTGTGGGTACTCCCGGCCGTGTTGCCGATCATTTAAGACGTGAGGTATTTCCTGTAAAAGACATTAAAACATTGGTTTTAGATGAATTCGATAAGTCTTTGGAAGTAGGCTTTGAACTGGAAATGTTGGAGATCATCGCTTCGCTTACGCATGTACAGAAGAAGATCTTGACTTCGGCCACCAACGAAACCGAAATACCGGGCTTTGTTAAACTCAAGTCACCCCAAATTCTTGATTTTGCAGATAAGGGCGACTCTTCGCTCGAAATTCAACTGGTGCTTTCGCCCGATAGAGATAAGCTAGAAACTTTAGTAGATACTCTGAACCGACTTGGAGATCAGCCGGGCATAGTTTTCTGCAACTTTAAAGATTCCATCGAGCGAATCAGCCAATACCTTTTCGATCATGAAATTAACCATGGCGTATTCTATGGTGGAATGGAACAAATTGACAGAGAGCGGGCGCTTATTCAGTTCCGAAATGGTACTTATCAGTTGCTATTGGCAACAGATTTGGCTGCCAGGGGTATTGATATTCCAGAATTGAAATTCATCATCCATTACCATTTGCCTAACTCTGGGCCAGAATTCACCCACAGAAACGGTAGAACGGCCAGAATGAACTCAGAAGGCACGGCCTACGTGTTACAATGGGAAAAAGAAGACTTGCCTGATTTCATTTCGGACCTTAAGCCCAAAAGCGGCCGAGTGCGCGATGTATTAGAAGGAATTTCAGCGCCTTCTCCTTTGATGAAAACCCTATTTATTTCTGGAGGAAGAAAAGACAAAATATCGAAAGGCGATATCGCGGGGCTCTTCTTTAAACAAGGGCAATTGCAGAAAGATCAGCTGGGCATGAT
>CAXBPM010000533.1:0-2726 GCA_963977345.1 uncultured Roseivirga sp. | reverse complement strand
CAGAGTATTAAAGAAAACTCTCAGTCGTTTTGCCTGCTAGGGCAGGGAAGAACTAATTCTGAGAAATCCGTGGCTTTGGTAGAAAATGGAAAGTACTTAGGTTTTGGGTTCTATGAAAACGATCTGGCCTTTGATACTATTGACGATGTGAAGAATATTATAAAGAACTATCCCGATACGCCTGATATCCAACGTATCATCAATCAGTATTATTCCAAACGCAAAGTGATTCAGTTTACCACCCAAGCCCAAGAACCAAATTACGGCCTGTTTGCTTAAGGTCAGAAGATAAAACCCCATTTTTCAAGATTCCGACTCCGCTTGATCGTTAAAATCCCTTCTTCTGGGTATGGAAAAAGAGATTTAACCCTATACCTTGACTAAGGTTAGACCGTTAAAATAATTGTTAATTCAATTGAGCAGTTTTTGAAACAAATTGAAGTGATAATCGCTTAAAGATATATAGAACTCGCAAACCGTAATACAATGAGAAAGACTAAAGAAATTCGAGGAAAATTATTGAAGTACGCTGAAGGTAAGTTACAGGAGTCTCAGGAAAAATCAGAACGCATTATCAAATACGTGAATGATGTGAGTACTGTTGGTAGAGAGCTTTTTTATTCAAGCACTCTTTTGGCTGGGCATAAGTACATTAAGGTTGAGCAGGAAGGTAAGGCTTAAGTAACTAAAGCTTTAAAAAATCAATACCTTTGTGCAAAACGTAAGATATTTTTATAAGAACTGAATTCCCAATTAGGGAATTTTTTTTATCCAAAATACGCTTTAAACTAATTTTGACAATCTGGTAGGGCATTTGCATACGTTGGTGTATTAAACGCAAGCGCTGTGAAAGATGAAATAAATATGGAAGGATTAATGGTTTGTCCATTTACAAGGAAGCCTCTAAGGCCTATGCGGGAAAAGGAGCTTATTTCACTTAATGCTCAAATCAAACAAGGCGATTTATTTTTTTACCCTGGAGCACCAGTGAACATTGAAATTACAGCTGCTCTTGTTACATCAAACCATACTTATATTTACCCCATCATTGATAATATTAGCTATTTGCAGCGTCAAACAGCAATTGTTTCAAGAAACAGAACAGCCAACCATCTTAGAAGAATACCCCAAGAAGAAATTAACCAATTCTATAAAGATTATGGATTTGGGGAAGGAAATGAAATTCACAAACCTTCTAAAGAACTTAAGAGCAACCCCATAAGCCAAGAGAAAATAACTCAATTGGCCAGACTTCTTCCTAAAGGAGGTGAGTATTTTATGAGTGTGGTGACACACGATGTAGATTCTATTCATAACCTGACTTACGGAAGGTCGTTCAAATACTATTTCCATATGGACTTTTCTTTGTCAAGGTTATTGGCAATTAAGGACGAACTTCCTGGAGAAACGATTTTAGTCTTGGGCGATGTAGATCATTTGCCTTTTGACGATAGCTCTGTAGAAGCACTTTTCTCTTTTGACTATATCAATAACTATAATAAGGAGGTACAGGAGTTGGCTTACGAAGAGTTGAAAAGATGTCTAAAGCCAGATGGAGTTTCTATTATGCTTTATGACAGTACAAAACCGATGCACGCCAGTACCCAACTTAAATCGGATCAGAGATCGAAGAAGGCGTTAGGAGTGTTTGCTCCATGGAAAAAAATCAAATTACCGAATATCTTTTTCTACCCGATTAATGAAAATGGGGAAGACCAAAGTATGGGCTTTTTCAGCCAAAGTATCGCCTGGTAGACCTTTCGTCTAACTTACGGTAATCCATTCAAACTATTTTTACGTTTATTAAGTTGGATAAAAAAGAACGAGATATGAAAACCAGAATAATGTTATTTAGTGGTTTGGTTATTTTACTTGTGGCCAGTGTAATCACTTTGAAAAGTCAGGAAGACAATTCGTCTGATGCAAAGCTGGACCAAGACAAGCCTAAATATGAAATTCAGTTAACAGAGAAGGAGTGGAAGGAAAGGTTAAGTCCTTTGCAGTACTCTATACTGAGACAGCAAGCGACAGAAACTATGTTCTCTGGCGAATACGATAAGTTCTATAAAAAAGGTACTTACTATTCTGCAGCCAGTTTACAACCCATTTTCAGCTCAGATACTAAATATGACTCTAAGTCAGGATGGCCAAGTTTTTGGAATCCAATTTCTGATGATGCCATTAAATTGGTAAAAGATACGAGTGAAGGAATGGTACGATGGGAAGTAGTAGACAGTAAAAGTGGATCTCATTTAGGGCACGTATTTGAAGATGGCCCAGCGCCAACAGGTTTACGCTACTGCTTAAATTCGGCAGCTTTGATCTTTGTTCCAGAAGGAGGAAAGCCACCAAAGTTTAAAAAAGAGAATAACTAGTTTACCAACCGCAAATAATTATTTAACATTGGCCTGTATTAACAGGCCTTTTTATTTAAATCATGAAAGAACCACAATCACTCAATTCAGTAGCTGAATTCCATAAAACATTCAAGCATCCAATTTTAGAAACTCCTCAAATTCCATCTGCCGATAGATGCAAACTCCGAGTTTCGTTAATTGCGGAAGAGTTGAAAGAACTAGAAGAAGCCATTGCGGATAACGACCTAGTAGAAATAGCAGATGCCTTGTGTGACATTCAATATGTGTTGTCAGGTGCTATTTTGGAGTTTGGGATGGGCAATAACTTCAAAACTTTGTTTGACGAGGTACAGCGCTCTAATATGAGCA
>CAXBPM010000532.1:0-2729 GCA_963977345.1 uncultured Roseivirga sp. | reverse complement strand
CCATTTTCGGCTACTTTTTCACCATTAATATAGGTGGCCAAAACTTTGAAATTGCTCGGGTTGTCAACGATAATAAAATCCGCAGCATCTCCAACTCTGAGGCTACCTACGTCCAATTTATAATGGTCTATGGGGTTAATACAGGCCGCTTGAAGGATATTGAATAGCTCATGGCCTTTGGCGAGTGCTCTTTTTACAAGCAAGTTAATGTGGCCTTCTACCAAGTTATCAGGGTGTTTGTCGTCAGAACAAAACATGATTAGTTCAGGGTAGTCATGTAGAAGTTCGATTAAGGCTTCGAAATTTTTAGCAGCACTGCCTTCTCTGATGGCAATCTTCATTCCGTGCTTTAGCTTATCAAGCGCTTCTTCTTTGGTAAAGCATTCATGATCGGTCGACATGCCTGCTTTTACATATGCCTCTGCTTTTTCGCCTCTTAAGCCCGGGGCATGACCGTCTATAGGTTTGCCTAGTGATTTGGCGATGTTTATTTTTTCATAAACCACGGGGTCGTTAAAAAGCACACCCGGCCAGTTCATCATTTCTGCTAAATATTTGATTTCGTCTTTTTCGAGTAGGTATCGAACTTCATCAGGGGTTATTTCGGCTCCTGCGGTTTCAAAAACGGTGGCAGGTACGCAAGAGGGAGCTCCAAAGTTAAACTTGAAGTTCACTTGCTTCCCGTTTTCAATCATGTATTCCACGCCTTTCACACCCAAAACATTACCAATTTCATGGGGATCAGACACGGTAGCCACCGTCCCATGCACCACCGCAAGTCGGGCAAATTCTGAAGGAACCAACATCGAGCTTTCTACATGAACATGCGAATCGATAAATCCAGGCATAATGAATTGACCGTCTACAGTATCTGATGGTTCAATTCTTTCTATTCTATTATCTTTGATGTGTAGGATGCCTTTGAACAACCTTCTATTTCTTACATCTAAAATATGACCTGAGATTTTCATGCTTTGGTTTTAACTGGGTGTTGTAATTTCGGGAAGTAAAGTTCGCAAAAAGGAGCAAACCTAAATGAGAAAGTTTGAATAGTAATAATTTCAACTTACTCACATTTGAAGAGAAAAAAAACATTCAACCATGAAGTACAGAAGTCTATTTACTGCCATTATTCTTTTATTCGGCCTACTCAACCTTAATGCTCAAAACGATTACTTTTTTGCAGAAGGGGCTCGTTTCGATCCGAAAATCCCAACCCCCGAGAAGTATTTGGGTTATTCAATTGGGACATTGCACACCCGTCACGATGCTATTGTAGGCTATATGCGTGAACTCGCAAGGCTTTCGGATCGTGCTACACTTGATACGATAGGAGAAACCTATGAACAAAGACAGTTGGTGGTGTTGACCATCACTTCTCCTGAAAACCATAAAAACATTGAGAGCATTCGAAAAGAACATCTGAAGCTTACGGACCCAAATCAGAGTATTGACGATTACTCGAATATGAAGTCTGTCGTGCTGTTGGGGTATAATGTGCATGGAAATGAACCTTCCAGCTCAGAGGCCGCCTTGCTGACTGCTTATTACTATGTAGCGGGTCAATCTGCCGAGGTTAGGGCTGCACTAAAAGACGCGGTATTAATGGTAGATCCAGCTTTTAACCCCGATGGGCGCGATCGCCATACTACTTGGGCCAATTCCTATTTAGGCGACCCTATGGTGTCTGACCCCATTGATGTGGAGCATAATGAAGCTTGGCCAAGAGGAAGAACCAATCACTATTGGTATGACTTGAACCGTGACTGGTTGCCATTGGCACACGTAGAAAGTCAAGCAAGAATCGACTTCTATCACAAATGGTACCCGAATGTGGTGACTGATTTTCATGAAATGGGGACCAATTCCACCTACTTTTTCGAGCCAACAAAACCTTTTGGTTCTGAAAACCCAGTAGTGCCGAGAGATAATTATGATGGCTTGAACAACTTGTTCGCTGGTTATTTCCATGAAGCATTGGACGAAATTGGTTCTTTGTATTTCACCAAAGAACAGTACGACAACAGTTACCCTGGTTATGGTTCAACTTACCCAGATATTCACGGAGCACTAGGTTTAGTTTTCGAACAAGCCAGCTCAAGAGGGCATGTGCAAGATTCACCTACAGGAAAAGTGGGTTTTGCTTTTACTATAAAAAACCACGTGACCTCTAGTTTGGCAACAGTGCGCGCTTCGGTTGGAGAACGTGAAGTGCTCTTAAAGCACATGGAGAATTATTTCGATTCAGCATTAGAAGAAGGAAGTAAAAATCCAGTACGCGGTTGGGTTTTTGGCGACCCTGTGGATGATGGAAGAAATCAGGCTTTCATTGATTTGTTGTTGAGACACAAAATCAAAACGGTGGCTTTAAATGATGACATCGAACTGAACGGAAAAAGCTATAAGGCGGGCAAAGCATTCTATGTTACAAATGCGCAAAAGCAATACAGAATGGTGCGCACTATGTTTGAGCAAGTAACCACATTCTACGACAGTATTTTTTATGATGCTTCCTCTTGGACGGCTGCTTTAACCTACAATATGCCTTATGCTGAATGGAAAGGGAAGCAAGATTTGTCGGGAAAAGAATTAGCTAGAACCGACCTGAAAGGCACCTACGCTAGAGTTCCGAAAACCAATTATGCTTATCTAATTGAGTGGAATGAATACTATGCGCCAAAGGCTTTGAATTACCTTTTGGAAAAGGGCGTTTATGTGAATTATGGCAG
>CAXBPM010000531.1:0-2740 GCA_963977345.1 uncultured Roseivirga sp. | reverse complement strand
TTGTGCTGATTAGAGAGAACTCTACGCTCGCAGCTACCGAAGAAAAACTCCCTGCTATGGTCAAAACTGCTTTGGGCGATAGGGTAGAAGAAGGAGAGTATACTTTGGGCTTACAGCCCTTAACCGACATTCACCTGAATCCTGAATTTCCATTGGGGAATTTGCCTGTCGGGAATCCTAAATATGTATATGTGCTCGGAGCCATTGGTTTGCTTGTACTGCTGATTGCTTGCATCAACTACACCACACTTTCTATGGGGCAGTCCATGAAACGCGCCAAGGAAGTTGGGGTAAGAAAAGTGGTAGGTGCACAGAAATCAGGTTTGGTTTGGCAGTATTTATCGGAAAGTGTTCTGATCACTTTTATCGCCATGGTCATTGGACTAGTGGTGGCCTATTTGCTCTTGCCGCTGTTCAACAATTTGGCCAATACAGATTTAGTAATGCCTTTCGACTTCGAATCGCTTTGGGTGTATTTGGTGATGGCTTTAGGCATCGGTTTAGCGACTGGCGCTTATCCTGCTTTGGTGCTTTCCAGCCTTAAATTAACCAATGTACTTCGTGGTGGCTCGTCCAGCATGGGCGGAAAGAACGTGCTGCGAAAATCACTCTTGGTCTTTCAATTATTGCTTACGGTCTTCCTGATCTCAAGCACCTTGATCATGAAAAAACAGCTCAATTTTATTCAGAACGAAGATTTAGGTTTCAATCGTGATGCCATGGTCTCGGTGGTTTTGAATCCTGATCCTGACGCACAGGGTTTAGGTGATAATTTCACCTCTGGCTTTAAAAATGGTCAGTTATTGAAAACCAAGCTAGAGTCGAACCCTGATGTTTCAGGTGTCGCCATGGGAAGCCATATTTTTGGTTCGAATGGATGGATGCAAGTGGGGTTCAATGATAACAATGAGTTGATTATTTTGGTTTAACCGACCCCATAGGGAAGAAGCTACCAGGACAAGATTTTGGTAACAATACCATTATTGGTGTCACCGAAGATTTCAATTTTGAGTCGCTGCATAGCGAGGTTCGTCCCTTAGTGATTACACAAAATGACCAAACCATATTCTCTGGCATCAACGACATCAGTATATCTGATTCACCGACCCCCAAATTGGTTTTCAAATATACTGGAACGAGCCTTTTAGAAGTGAAATCCATACTAGATAAGGCCTGGGCTTCTACTTTTCCAAACGAAGAATTAAGGTTTGATTTTGTAGATGAGAAGTTGCGCTTAATGTATCAAAATGAAGCAAGGGTAAATAAAATAGTAAGCATAGCCACCGTATTAAGTGTGTTGATTGCCAGTATTGGGCTGTTAGGGCTTACCATTCTGATTGTGAACACGAAAGTAAAAGAGATCGGAATCCGTAAAATATTGGGGGCTTCACCACTCAAAATCTTTGTTATGCTGTTCAATGATTTCTCTTGGCAATTGATCATCGCCATTGTATTGTCGGTGCCGCTTACTTGGTATTTAATGAGCAACTGGCTCAAAGACTTTGCCTACCAAATTAATATAGGTGCTGATATGTTTGTTTTAAGTGCGGCCTTGGCCTTTGGTTTAACGACATTGGTGATTAGTTATCATGCCATTCGGGCAGCCAAATCGAATCCCGTGAAGGCTTTGAGAGCGGAGTAGACTTACAAATAACAAAAGGTATTTGAATGGACTTTCTTAAAAGGGGAGTCCATTTTTTATTGATAGTCAGGCATCAATAACATTCTCCAATCAATCCGCTGTTCAAATACTAGATGTCTTAGTGATGGCGTATGGATGATGTGCCAAATTTTATTTTCCATTGATGTAAATTGAACTTATAAATCACTGGCAAATTTTAGTTTTGTACAATGTTCAAAACGTCTTTTGCCCTGTTTTTGCTTTTTGTGGGGCTCTCATCTTTCGCTCAAGAAATAGAAATTAGAAGAGCTACTGGCCCTATAGTACTTGATGGTGTACTTGATGATGCTGCTTGGGCTTTTGCCGATTCGGCCTATAACTTCAAACAGTATTTCCCATATGATTCCTCTTTGGCCGTAGCCCAGACTACCGCAAGAATACTCTATGATGATGAGTTCATCTATGTTTCGGGCATAATGAGAAACCCTAATGGGGACAGAAATTACATTACACCATCACTCAGAAGAGATTTTAGGGGAGAAGCGAACGATTCATTCTCGGTGATTTTCGACCCATTTCAGGACAATACCAATGCGGTGCTTTTTGGCATCAACCCTTTTGGGGTGCGTAGGGAAGGTTTAATTGCCAACGGAGGATCTGGAGATGGCGCTTTTAGCTTAGACTGGGACAATAAATGGCAAGGAGAAGTAAAACAATATGACGGTTACTGGGTAGCTGAATTGGCCATTCCTTTTAAGACTTTACGCTTTACCGAGGGGCAAAGCCAATGGAATGTGAATTTCTACCGAATAGACAGCGAATACACAGAGCGCTCTACTTGGTCACCTATTTCGCGTAATTTCTCTATTGTTAATTTGGGTACCATGCGCACCTTGAATTGGGATGAACCAACCAAGAAACCGGGCTCGAATATTTCCTTTATACCTTATGTAGCGGCTGGAACCAGGAAGAACTACCTCAATGAAAGTCTTTCCGAAAATAGCTTTGATGCAGGCTTCGATTTGAAGTTTGCAGTTACGCCCAGTTTGAACCTTGATGTTACGGTGAACCCTGATTTCTCGCAGGTGGAAGTAGATCAGCAGGTGACGAACTTAGACC
>CAXBPM010000530.1:0-2744 GCA_963977345.1 uncultured Roseivirga sp. | reverse complement strand
CCTCCTTTCATTTTTTCCTCCAATCAAAGTGAACTTGTAAATCTTCCCCTTTCTGATTAACTCGGATTAAACCTCTCTTAAAATGAAAAGATTTTTCGTCACCTTCTGTGTATTTATTACGCTTTTTGCTGCAGTTCCAGTCTACGCTCAAAATTACTTTCCGCCTAGAGGGAAATGGGAAACCCGAACGCCTCAGTCTTTGGGCTTGAACGCGGCTCAAATTGATGTAGCGGTTAAATATGCCCAAGACAATGAGTATTCAGGCTCAAAAGATTCCAGAATTGCCTCTTATGAAGGTTTTAGTACCGAACCTTACCACGAATTAGTTGGTCCAACCCGAGAACGTGGAGGGCCTGCAGGTGTAATTATCAAAAACGGTTTTATCGTTGCTCAATGGGGTGATGTAAAACGGGTGGACATGACCCACAGTGTAACTAAAAGTTACTTGTCTACAGTAGCTGGTTTGGCTTTGGATAAGGGGCTGATTGGTAGTGTGCATGACAAAGCGAGCGAATATGTTTGGGACAACACTTTTGACGGGGCTCACAATCAAAAAATAGAATGGCATACCTTACTCAACCAGTCTTCCGCTTGGTCGGGAACATTGTTTGGAATGCAAGATTGGGCAGATAGACCACCCAGAAGAGGAGGGATTGACGATTGGCGTTTTGAAAAGCCTGTTCCATCAGGTACGGTAATGGAATATAATGATGTGCGGGTGAATGCGCTGGCTTATGCGCTGCTTCAGGTGTGGAGAAAACCTCTTCCGCAAGTCTTAAAAGAGCATATAATGGACCCGATTGGCGCCTCTACCACATGGAGATGGTTTGGTTATGAAAACTCTTGGGTCAATGTTGATGGTGTAAATATGCAATCCGTTACGGGTGGAGGTCATTCAGGTGGAGGTGTTTTCATCAGTGCGCTAGACCATGCCCGCTTTGGTCTTCTTTTTCTAAACGAAGGCAATTGGAACGGTAACCAACTCATTTCTAAAAGCTGGGTAAACGAAGTACAAAAATCTTCTGAGGCCTATGCCAGTTATGGCTATTTGTGGTGGCTCAATAGAGGCCCAAGAAAGTGGAAAGAAGTAGATGATGAGTCCATTTATTTTGCTGCTGGTTTTGGTGGTAATTTCATTGTGATCGACAAAAAGAATGATTTGGTGTTGGTTACACGCTGGTTAGAGCCCGATAAAATTGGCCCAATGATGAGCTTGATTTTGGAGGCAACTAAATGATACTGCCCAGTATTACCGACTAAGATATCCGAGCTAGAGGGTATTCTTTGGCCGTAAGAAATCTCGGTTCTTCGTCTTATAAATATTATAACATGAAGAACAGGACGAAATACCTACTCGCAGCTTTGGCCATTTTCACGATTGTAAGTTGTAAGCCGAAAAGCCCTTACGATACAAGTACACCAGAAAAAATGCTGTCTTCTTTGGGGCAAGTGTCTGCTCAGCCGAAGGAACAGAACCCAATTCCCTACTTCTATGTAAAGAAGGACGCAGAGGCCATTACTGGCTTTGATGAGTCTGGCTTCAAAGCGATCGATGCCTTCGAAGCATTTAAAACGGCCATGAATACTGGTTTTCCAACCAAGATAACGCGCCTCTCAAAGGATAAGATAGAATTCAATAAAGACGATTCTATGTTTTCAACTGTATCACTCTCGCTTTCTGCTTCTCTTATCCGACCTCAGTTACAGGATAGAGCACCAGAAGATTACGAATATGTTTCAGCTACTGAGCCAGATGAAAACGGAGTAATCAAAATTACCTGTCGCATGGTAGACAGAGAAACTGACCTTGAAGTGAAAAAGGAGAATGGGCAGTATCTGATGTTTTTAAAGGACAAGGATTACATACAGATACAGAAAATGACCAAGTTCTTTGAAAAGGCAGAAGCGCTTTTCACCAGAGCTGCTTCTGAAATCAACAAGAAAGAAGTTACATCTGAAAATTTTGGAGAGATGTCTTCAAGTTGGGATGAGGAGTATATGAATCTTTTCCAAGAATTGAATTGATTCTGCAGAACTCAACCTCACTTATTTAACATTGAAAGACTGGAGTTACTTCCGGTCTTTCATTATTTCTGAGAAGATCTGGTAAGATTTTAACCTGTCTTCATGATGGAAGATATGGGAAGCCACCATTACCTCGTCAATTCCTGTGGCTTCAATGAAATCATTCGTCTTTTTTTGCACCGTAGCCTTACTGCCTACAAAAGCATATTTCAGCATACGCTGAAATGCCTCGTGCCCTGATAGTGCTTTCAGTTCCGCATTCATTTCTTCTGGCGGTTGCATGTAGTCGATATTATTCGTCAACACCCCATACATCATCTTGATGAGCGAAGTAGATAAACGTTCTGCCTCATGGTCAGTATCGGCTGCAATTACATTGATACATGCAATGGTGTAAGGCTCCTTCAGAAATGCTGAAGGTTGAAAATTGTTATGGTAAATATGAAAAGCTTCAAAAAGCTGGGCAGGCGCAAAATGACTTGCGAAAGCATAGGGTAAACCCATTTTTGCAGCCAAATGAGCGCTGTCAGTGCTGGAACCTAATATGTAAATGGGTACTTCTATTCCCTCTGCCACAGAAGCCCTCACCGAAGCTGTTTTATTTTCTTTGGAGAAATACTTCTGAATTTGTGCTACCTCATCGGGGAAGGCAACTACCGACCTTGCTCTATCGGGCCTGATGGCATGAGCTGTGGCTTGGTCTGTGCCCGGTGCTCTGC
>CAXBPM010000529.1:0-2748 GCA_963977345.1 uncultured Roseivirga sp. | reverse complement strand
ATTTCCCAAGCCAGAAACAATTTCTGTTGAAGCAAGGCCTGTTACCTCTTTCCGCTTCTGGGCTATTAATGCTTATTCTGATTGGTTGCTTTACCTACGCCATTGTAGTTATCCTTCGCCAGAAAAGGATTTCCGAAATCAAGAACGACTTCATCAATAATATGACACATGAGTTCAAGACTCCAATTGCTACGGTGTCATTGGCTACTGAGGCCCTTCAAGATGCGGACCTTCGAAAGAATGAAGGAATAGTAGATCGATATATTCAAGTCATTCGGGACGAGAATAAAAGGCTAGGAATGCAAGTGGAGAAAGTGCTTCAGATTGCCAGTTTAGACAAAAAGGATTTTAGGCTGAAATTCGAAACTTCCGATGTACATGACATTATAGAAAAGGCACTCGTGAACATCGATATTCTAGTGCAAAAAAGAGAAGGTTCAATTACCAGTCAGCTATTGGCTTCAAACCCGATTATTGAAGCTGACAAGGTACACCTCACGAATATCATTTATAACCTATTGGACAACGCCAATAAGTATTCGCCAGAGCCCCCAGAAATACATATTAGAACCGAAAATATTTCGACCGGAGTGATCATCAAAATATCGGACAAGGGTATTGGTATGGCCCGAGAAGACATTGAAAAGATTTTCGAAAAATTTTACCGCGTTTCCACGGGCAACGTTCACGATGTTAAAGGATTTGGCCTTGGCCTATCTTATGTAAAAAACATTGTAGACATGCACAAAGGAACCATTTCAGTGAAAAGTGACCTAGGAAAAGGAAGCACATTTAAAGTATATTTACCTTTCAATCATGGCTAGTTTTAAAATTTTACTTGTAGAAGACGACCTCAACCTTGGGCAAATCTTAAATGAATACCTAATGTTAAAAGGGTATGAAACGAAACTTTGCCGCGATGGTGAGGAAGGCGTTAAGGCATTCAAGCGCGAAGCTTTCGATCTATGTCTTTTTGATGTAATGCTTCCAAAAAAGGATGGCTTTTCTATGGCCAAGGAAATAAGAAGGGACGACAAGGTGACTCCTATTATTTTTCTAACGGCCAAGTCGATGAAAGAAGATACCATTGAGGGCTTTAAAATTGGCGGTGACGACTACATCACCAAGCCTTTCAGTATGGAAGAATTGCTGCTCCGTATTCAAGCAATACTGAGAAGAACTGCTGAAAAGAATCCTCAAGTTTCGGATCAAAAGATCTTTGAATTTGGCTCCTTTCACTTCGATTTCGATAAACAAATTCTGTCATGGAATGGAGGAGAAAACAGACTCACCTCTAAAGAGTCTGAGCTTTTACGCCTTTTGTGCCTGCATGAAAATCAGCCTTTGGATAGATCGACAGCTTTAAAAATTATCTGGAGAGACGACAGTTATTTCAATGCTAGAAGCATGGATGTTTATATCGCCAAGCTCAGGAAAATGTTAAAAGCAGATGAATCTGTTCAGATCATTACTATTCACGGGTCTGGTTTTAAATTGATTACCGAAAGCACCTCAGAAAAATAATAACCCGAAATTGGGATATTGACGTTCAATAAGTTAAGATTTTATACACCAGAAATTTTGAATTTTGACGCAAAAAGGCTATTTTACTTGGCTTGAATTCTAACATAATATTAATATAGATTTTTTCTTTTTAGTGTTAGAAACCGCTAATTTTGGCTCTGCAAGCTTTATATACCCAACTATATGATAAAAATTGTTCCCTCAATATCGATTATCAACGGAAAACTAACCCGATTAAAACAAGGTGATTACGAACACGGCACTGTATACAAAGACAGTCCTGTTGACATAGCTAGAAGGTTTCAAGATTGTGGGGTAAAGAAAATCCATATCGTTGATTTAGATGGAGCAAGAAGCGGTACCCCTGTAAACTACGATATACTAGAATCGATAGTGGGCTATACAAAGCTAAAAGTGGACTATAGTGGTGGTATTGCTACCGATGGAGACATTAGTAAAGCATATGAATACGGAGCCACTTCCATTACTGCAGCATCCATTGCTACTTCAGATAAAGAACAGTTTGGCTCTTGGTTAGTGTCTTACGGAAGAGAGAAGATCATTCTTGGTGCTGATGCAAGAGATGGAAAAATAGCCATTAGAGGTTGGCAGAAGAATACCGACATCGATCTGTTTGACCACATTGAATATTACTATATGAGGGGGCTCAAGTATGTAAAGAGCACTGATGTATCAAAGGACGGTATTCAGGAAGGCCCAAATTTTGACATGTACAAGGAGATTGTATCTCGTTTCAAAGGGATCCACGTGCTGGCCAGTGGTGGAGTAAGAAACATAGACGACATCAAAAAACTCGAAGAAATTGGGGTGAAATCTGTGATTTTCGGAAGGGCATATTATGAAGGGAACCTGACCTTAAAAGACATTGAGAAGTTCATTGTCAGCCAATCTAAATAAGTCCTAAAAACTATAATTCAGCTTAATGCTAAAGTTTCTACCTACCTCATCTGAGTAGTAGCGTAATCTATTCATGTAGTCTCGGTAGCTGTTGTTGAACATGTTTTCAACAGAAGCATATACCGCAATATAATTTGCAGAAACTGGTATTTTAAACCCAACACTAAATCCAAAATTAGTGTAACCAGCAGGAGCAGCCAGAAAATCGAAAACCGTTTGATTACCTGTGAAGAGGTCCGTATTAGTGTCATTGGCTTCAATCACTTCAGAAATACTTACCACCCTAGGTGCATTTCTTTGTTTATC
>CAXBPM010000528.1:0-2754 GCA_963977345.1 uncultured Roseivirga sp. | reverse complement strand
TTAGCGCCTGAAGCCACGGTAATGTCGTGGAGAGGTGAAGCCGGAGGTATTGAAGCTGCTGAGCAAGGCCATGACGTAATTATGACACCCAACAGTGTTGCTTACTTTGACCACTACCAAGCGGGTCCAGAAGGTGAGCCTTTGGCCATTGGTGGTTTTACTACACTTCAAGATGTGTATGATTATGAACCGATCCCAGCGGAACTTTCTAAAGAAAATCAAAAGCATGTGCTGGGCGCTCAGGCCAATGTTTGGACAGAGTATATGAAAACAACCGATTATGTTGAATATATGGTTTTCCCGCGTATGGTGGCTTTATCCGAAACAGTTTGGTCGCAGCCAGAAGTGAAAGACTGGGCTCATTTTCAAGAAAAGCTGAACTGGCAAATGCAATTGCTCGATGCCCGTAATGTGAATTATCGTAAACCAGATTAAGATTGTTTAATCTAGTTTAAAGCAGAAATAGTATCCAATGGCTTAATTTTAAGGAATGAAAAGAAAGGCTTTATCGAATGGAATTTTAGGGGTATTGCTCTTAGCGTTGGGCCTTACTGCTTGCGACCAGAGAAATGATGAAGATAAATTTCAGGCTGAAATTCGTTATTTCATTCTGGAGCATTTAGAGAATGACATTGCCTATAAGCCAGTTCGTTTTCAACGCATCGACAATAATTTCCTGTCGTCTGATATGGATTTGATGACTTCCGTTTTGGCCATTCAAGATACGGTGAGAACAAAGCTCAACTTGGCTTTAGACTATTCTGTGGAGTTTGAAAGTCCTTTGATCAATGCCTTTCTTAGTATGGAAAACAATTTTGAAATCGATTTGATTGATGAGCTAATTTTAGAAAACATCAAATTGGACAATGCGCTTAAGGCCAAACTCAAAGTGAACCAGAATACTTTCCCTGAAAGCTATCGCGCACAACAGCAGCTTTTCACCGACCAGCTTTCTGAAATTAATAATACCCTAAGCCACTTTAACCTTTCGGCCTATCATATTGACCTCAGCGGAAAAGCATCTACTTTTTACTTACACGAATACCAGCTTAACCAAGCGCAAAGTATCACCACGGTTTTTGAATTGAATACTGAGAGTTTAGAGGTGCTTTCTTTTAAAGATATCTAAGTTCATTGACAGGTCTGCTCATCGAATAAAGTGAAGGAATAGTTTATTCTTTTTTCAATAAATTATTAGCTTTCATGTTGATATGAAAGCAAACCACCTCAAGTCCCTCGGAATAGCAATTTTTTCAACATTCGCTATAGTTTCCTGTTCTTCAAACACTTCCACTTCTTCCGAAAGGGAGAATTCAAGCCTAGAAGGAAGTTACGAATTGTTTAAAGTAGACTCTTTAATTGTACCGGTTTTGGAGCCACTTCAGATCACAGATTACAACCCTAAAACGAAAAGGTTTTTGGCTTATGGGACACAAAGTAAAGCCTGTATGGAAATCGATGCAGAAGGTAATGTGCTGGCCTCAGTCGACCTGACTGGAGAGGGGCCAGGACACTTTGGTGAAGGAATGACGGAATTAGGCTACTTGGGTGACGATATAATCATCAATGGACCTAATGCGTATTTCACTTTCGACAAAAACTGGAGTTATAAAGAAAGAATTGTGTACACCTCAGGAGGAGCATTTTATCCTTTAGGCTTTATTTCTGGAGCTCCTGAAACATTTATCAAAAATGGGGTGGCCAAAATTATAAAGCCTATCGACCATACTTTCTTTGGCTCCAGAGTATTGTCAAATGACTACTTCTCAACAGCATTTCTTACCGAATATATATCCAGCCAAACACAAGAAAGTGAAAGTGTGATTTCATATCCTGAGGGTACAGTCTACTTATCAAACACTACTTTTTACCCCTCTCCCAATGCTAAAATCAGTTACAACGCCAGCGCATCTCGCTTGTATGTCACACTCCCATTAACACCCAAACTTTTTGTTTATGATGTGGATAAGAATTTTGAGTTAGAGAAAACTTTAGAATTAGACTTAAAGGACTTTAAAGAGCCAAGAGGAATCGCTTTCGATGATCAAAGTAAGCGTCAGACAACTATAGGCTGTCATCTGTGTATGATTACTTGAACAGCTCTATTTATGAAATTTCGAGTGAAGGAGATATTACAATGGTTACCTACGATACTGGGGTTGAAGGCAATGAGCATGTCAGCACCTTTAAGGAGATTTCAAGTATAGCAAAAACCGAAAGTAAAGTAATGACGGCATTTTTTCTAGGTGATAAGAAAGTGTTGGAAATGGAAAAATGGTTCTTAAAGTCGGTTCGGATATCAGAAACCAAGTTTTTAGCCCATTATGTAAACGAGGAAGAAGAACTCGATTATAATAAGTTCTATATTTATGAGCTTAAGAAAGTAAAATGAGTTTAATCGGGAACATAATCTGGATTGTATTTGGTGGTTGGATGATCGCCTTGGAATATATTATTGGCGGCATTGCCCTATGTCTCACCATTGTAGGAATTCCATTTGGAATTCAGTGCTTTAAACTGGCCATTGTAGGTTTTGCGCCTTTTGGGCAACGAATTGAAGGGGGCAGAACGCTTACCGGATGCCTTTCTCTTCCCTTAAATATTATCTGGTTTATTTTTGGTGGCTTCTGGGTCTTCCTTACCCACTTAGCTTGGGGGCTTATCTTCTGCATTACCATTATTGGTATTCCTTTTGGAATGCAACACTTTAAACTCGCAGGTTTGGCCTTTGCTCCGTTTGGGAGGGGGATTTAG
>CAXBPM010000527.1:0-2758 GCA_963977345.1 uncultured Roseivirga sp. | reverse complement strand
AAGTCATTTCAAAAGTCCTCGGCACTCTTCTTCTGATGAATGCTGGTTTCATGGCGCTGTGCCTGCCTGTCTCAATCTATTATGGGGAACATGACCTTATTGCAATAGCCGCTTCTGCTGCAATTACAGCTTTGGTTGGGTTTTCAATGAAGTTCTTTACCCGAAACCTCCCAGATAAAGAGCTTAAAAAGCGCGATGGGTATATTGTGGTTACTGCAGGCTGGATTTTCATGTCCATTTTTGGCGCTTTACCATTCCTACTCAGCAATAGCATCCCTGATTTTACCAATGCCTTTTTTGAGACCATTTCCGGATATACCACAACAGGAGCCTCTATCCTCAATGATATCGAATCAGTACCGAAAGGCATTCTATTATGGAGAAGCCTTACCCAGTGGATTGGGGGAATGGGAATTATTGTATTGGCCGTTGCCATCCTCCCTTTTTTGGGCATTGGTGGCATGCAGCTTTTTGTTGCGGAAGCGCCAGGCATTACGCCAGACAAACTTCAACCTAGAATTCAAGACACAGCCAAGCGACTTTGGCTCATCTATGTAGGCTTAACGATCGTAGAAGCCATTCTACTCTATTTTGGCGGAATGACGATTTATGATGCTGTGAATCATTCCCTGACTACCATGGCTACGGGTGGGTTCTCTACAAAGAACGCTAGTGCTGCTCATTACGATTCTCCATTTATTCAATATGTGCTCATCGTCTTCATGTTTTTGGCAGGAACAAGCTTTACGCTCACCTATTATGCCTTAAAAAGGAATTTCAAAAAGGTATTTAAAAACGAAGAGTTTATCGTTTACAGCATCTTCACTATTGTAATCGCCATTATTGTTACCATTACAGTATTCATAACTACCGACAGCGGGCTTGAAAAATCATTTAGAGACTCACTCTTCCAAGTTGTTTCAATCATTACGACTACTGGTTTTGTATCGGCTGATTACACCGCTTGGGCACCTTTTCTAACAACATTATTCTTCATTCTACTATTGGTAGGGGGTTCTGCTGGCTCAACGGCTGGTGGTGTTAAGATCATCCGCCATGTGGTGCTGTTTAAGAACTCTTTTCTTGAGCTGAAAAGGCAACTCCACCCCTCAGCAATTATACCTGTTAGAATAAGTGGAAAAGCCATTGAACAAGGGGTCGTTTCCAATGTACTCGCCTTTATTATGATTTATATTCTGGTCATGATTGTGGGAGTAATTTTGCTTTCTACAATGAATATAGATTTTGACACGGCCTTTGGAGCTGTGGCTACTACGCTTGGAAATGTAGGTCCTGGCATTGGGAGTGTAGGCCCTTTAGATAACTTCTATAACATACCAACTCCAGGCAAATGGCTACTCTCCTTCTTAATGCTTTTAGGCAGATTAGAGTTATTTACTGTGCTTATGTTGCTTTCTCCTTATTTCTGGAAGAAAAATTAAAATAACTTACCGAATACAGATTGCTTTTTTTCTGCCTTAAACCCAGCCTGTTGTACAGCCTGAATAACAAGGTCAGAATCGATATTTTCGGCCTTCACTGTCAGCAGTCTATCTTTACTACTCAAATCGACTGACCATTCGGACACTTCTTTGAGCTCATTTAAAAAGGGAGTTACCGTGGAAAGACACATCCCACAATTAATATTGGTTTTATATACGGCTTTTTTCATTTAATTTTCAATCTGAATTGTAACAGGCTTAGGCAATTCCTTAAGCCTCATAAAGATAAATCACACTTGACATTTAAAGAACTTAATCTCCACGAAAGTGTATTGGAAGGTTTAGACGCCATGGGTTTTGAGACCCCAACCCCAATCCAAGAACAAGCGATCCCAGTAATTATTGAAAACAAAGATCTAATTGCTGTAGCCCAAACGGGCACTGGAAAAACCGCTGCTTTCTTGCTTCCAATCTTACACAAAATCTGTTCGAACGATATTCCTGATGGACAAATAAACACATTAATTATTTGCCCTACCCGAGAACTTGCTGTGCAAATTGACCAGCAGTTGGAAGGCCTTGGTTACTTTACGCCTGCCACTTCATTGCCTATTTATGGTGGTGGTGATGGTGATGGATTCTCTAGAGAAAAGAAAGCATTGACCACTGGCGCTCATATTATTGTAGGAACTCCGGGTAAACTTATTTCGCACCTCAATTTGGGTTATGCTAAAATTGACCATTTAGAGCACCTAATTCTGGATGAAGCCGATCGTATGTTAGACATGGGCTTTTATGAAGACCTGATGCGCATCATTGGTTTCTTGCCGAAAAACAGACAAACTTTAATGTTTTCAGCCACCATGCCTCCAAAAATCAGGAAGCTGGCCAAGGATATCCTACAAGACCCACAAGAAATCAGTATTGCTATTTCTAAGCCAGCCGAAAAGGTGGTTCAGGTAGCTTTCAATACTTACAATAACCAGAAAATTGGCCTAGTTAAGCATTTACTGCGCTTCAATGATATCCCAAGTATGGTGATTTTTGCCTCTACAAAAATTAAGGTGAAGGAACTCACTAGGGAATTGCAGCGTGAAAAGATGAACGCCAAACCCATCTCTTCAGACTTAGAGCAAAAAGACAGAGAAGATATTTTGCGTGAATTCAAAAGTCGTAAACTTCAGATCCTAGTAGCCACCGATGTAATCTCTAGAGGTATTGACATTGACAATATCGACATGGTGATTAACTATGATGTACCCAACGATGCGGAAGATTACATCCACCGTATTGGCCGTACCGCCAGGGCCTCTTCT
>CAXBPM010000526.1:0-2764 GCA_963977345.1 uncultured Roseivirga sp. | reverse complement strand
CCTTGGAATGGCGAAAAGATCAAAAAGCGACTATTGAAGCATAGTATTTTTGTGGTCATCGCTGTATTGATTGGACATACCGCCATGGCCTATTTAATTGGTATAGAAAAGGTACAAGAAATTGTTAGCCAGCCACCTACTGAAAACCTGGCTGGGTTTTTTGGTTTGATAGCCTTTAGCGCAATTTTTTATGGTGTGTTTGCTTACCTAAGAGAACAAGCTTGTATAGCAATTTGTCCTTACGGAAGACTTCAGGGAGTGCTTTTGGTACGGGATTCCATGGCAGTAATGTACGATTGGATCAGAGGCGAACCGCGTGGTAAAATGAAAAAATCCGAAGTTCAGGAGGATAAAGGCGACTGTATTGACTGTAAACTCTGTGTGCACGTTTGTCCAACAGGAATCGATATCAGAAATGGCACTCAGTTGGAATGTGTGAATTGTACGGCTTGTATTGATGCTTGTGACGATGTAATGACTAAAATCGATAAGCCAACGGGCTTAATTCGTATTGCATCGCACAGTTCCATTGCTGATGGTAAGAAAAAGCTTTTCACGCCAAGAGTGGCTGGATATACTGGCGTTTTGGTGGTGCTAATTACATTACTCACCATTTTTGTTTCTAGCAGATCAGACATTCAGGCTACCATTCTAAGGACACCAGGAATGCTTTACCAGAAGGTAGAGAATGATCAAATTCAGAACGTTTATAGCATCCAGCTGATCAATAAAACGATAGAAGATATGAATGTACACCTTCGCTTGATTGATCACGAAAGTGGGACAATTGAAGTGGTTGGAGGGAACGAAATCAAACTTTTGAGTTCCGGAAAAGCAGATGCCGTGTTTACTGTGCGATTGCCCGAGTCAGAAATGGAAGGCAATAAGAATAGCATTACTGTGGGTATTTTTCATGGTGATGTTTTGATTGATAAAATGAAGACTAATTTCTTGGGGCCAATAAGATTTAAATAATGAATTGGGGAACAAAAATCGTAATCAGTTTTGTGTGTTTCGTAGGGCTACTGGTGACCTTGGTTTACGTAAGCGTAAGCACCGATTTCTATTTGGTGGCGGATAACTACTATGAACAAGAGTTGGATTATGAAAGCCAGATTCAACGCATGAAAAATGTGAATAGCCTTGCAGAAAAACCAGATTTTAAGCTGGTCAGAAATGAAGGAAAGGCTGAGCTAAGGTTTCCGCTTTCGGTAATGCAGGCCATGGAAGAGGGGAGTATCTCTTTTTTCCGTTCAGCTGATGCTCGTTTAGATAAGGCCTTTGACTTGGTCTTTGACGAAAATGGGTTACAGATTTTCGACATGAAAAAACTTGCTTTTGGCGCATGGAAGGTGAAGATTGAATGGAAGTCGAAGGGAACGGAATATTATCAAGAGCTTAATATCGTAATCTAATGTTGCTTTTAGGAACAGCGCTGGCATTTGGGTTTTTTGGTAGCCTGCACTGTTTAGGCATGTGCGCACCCATAGCTTGGGCAGTTCCTCAGAACGAAAAAAAGAAGAAAATTTGGGTAGCTAACCGCTTGGCTTATAATAGCGGCCGCATGATTACCTATAGTTTTTTAGGTGCTATTGCAGGCTTGTTTGGCGAAATGCTTTCGATGGCTGGAGTGCAACAAGGCTTATCTGTTTTGGCTGGCGCAACAATCATCATTGGTGCCTTACTCCTGAACGGAAAACTATCAGGCAATATTAGAATCAAACCCCTTCAAAAGCTTTTCTTAAATATTAAAGTACGAATAGGTAGTTTACTCAAAACCAATAATTTCAAGTCAAACCTTACATTGGGTTTATTGAATGGTCTTTTGCCTTGTGGTTTGGTGTACATGGCTTTAGTGGCAGCCATTTCAATGGGCACATTTTACGGAGGAGCAGCCTATATGGCGCTGTTTGGTTTAGGTACTTTTCCCATGATGCTCGGAGCGGCCTATTTGGGCTTTTCGTTTAAGAGTAATTTCACCGCAACATGGCTCAAGTTTGTGCCGAAGTTGCTGGTACTGGTGGGCTTAATTCTTATTCTTCGCGGACTGAATTTGGGCATTCCTTATGTAAGCCCAAAGCTGAATAGCGACATGCCAGGAATGGTTTGTGACTAAGATCAATTCATGTACTTTCTGATAATATTAAGCAGACTGTCTTTAGGTACGTTTCGGCCAATGTGCTGCTTCATTACTTCAATCATTTCTTGAGTCATTGTAGGGCGAAACCCCATTCGAAAGGCAAGTCTGTGAATTAAATCAATTTCGCTTTGGTCTACATCTTGGTCGAATTTCATTAAGAACAATAGATCGTAAAGAATCTCCATTCTTGCATGTTCCGTTTTAGGAATAACCAGCGTGAGGTCTTGAGGGTTTTTATCAATCTGTTGAACATCTTCAGGAGTCATTTCTAACCGTTCAGCTACCTTATTGATGAACAAAGCTTCAAGCGGACTGTCTTCATTATCCGCTTCCGCCAGCATCAAAAGCATAAACAGGTGGCTCTTTCTTTTATGTAATTCCCGGTCTTCAGTGTTCATCCTTTGTTTTTTTCTGGAAGATAAAGAATGGAGCCCTGAACCGAAACTGATTATTAAGGTAAAAGAGGTTCGCAGTGAGATTTTCAAATCACCAAATCCACTCATTTTCAAATCAGCTACTCACTTCTGAGCGATTCCGAAGGATTGGCCTGTGCTACACGCCAAGTTTGGACAATGACAATGAACACGACTAAACTCCCCAATAGTAGAACGCCTTGAGCCAAGA
>CAXBPM010000525.1:0-2766 GCA_963977345.1 uncultured Roseivirga sp. | reverse complement strand
ACACTAAGTTCTGCCATAGCATGGACGAACTCAAGAAGAAAATGAGAATGAAATCTGTATAAAAAAGGGGCTTTAAGCCCCTTTTTTATTTCCCCTTTAAAATCTTTAAATCTATTTGGACTTAACTCTCACTCATTCCTCAAGCAATCGATAGGGTTTGTTTTGGCAACTTTTATTGTTTGCCCCAAAACGGTGAGCCATGCCAAAAGCAGTATTGCGAATCCTGAAAAGAATATTGACCACAGTTGAATGTTGGTTCTGTAGGCAAAATTAGCGAGCCACCAATTTTCGATGCCATAAGAAGCCAAGGGTGCAGCGATGGCAAACGCAATTAGCACCATTATCGTAGTCCTTTTACCAAAGAGCACTATGATATGGATTAGCCCGGCTCCATTCACCTTTCTAATGCCGATTTCCTTTGTCCTGAGTTTTATAATGAAACTCGAAAGCGCAAAAAGACCGAGGCAAGCAATAAACAGGCTGAGTCCAGAGAAAACTTTGAAAACGTTAAGCAGTCGCGCCTCTTTTTTATAAGAAGCGTCTATCATTTGGTCTACAAATTGAAAAATGAAAGGGTCGCTTGGCCTTAATTCCTTCCATTTGGACTCCAAGTTGGCCACCACCTGCCGAAGGTCACTTTCCTTGTTGATCCTTACGATTACCTTGCTTGCTCTTTCAAAGAGGATTTCATTGCTTTTTATTACCAGAGGAGAAACTTCATTATACAGATTATCATAGTTGAAATCATGAACTGTTCCCACTACCGTATAATTCAAAGATGACCCATCGGCAAGTATTTCTGTTATTTGATGACCTATAGGCTCAGTTAGATTTAGGGCCGTTACGGCAGATTCATTTAGAATGACCGAAAGGGAATCCCAAGAATCAGGACGGAACATTCTTCCTTCTTTGACTCTCAAGCCCATAACCTCAGGGAAATTGTCACCAACTTTCATGGACTGTACACTGATCAGTTGATTGCTTATTTTTTGTTGATATTCTTCTTGCCAAAAAATGCCAAGGCCTAACATGGAAAGTGAACCAGCGACAGACTTTATCTGGGGAATGGATTCTATTTCATTGATAAATGACTTTGCGAAATTGGGGTCCATGTGAAAATCTCCAGAGATCACCGCGAGCTGTTCTTTGTCATACCCCAAGTCCTTATCAAGTATGAATTTCATTTGGTTCTTCATTACAAACATGCCGATGACTAAGCAGATAGAGATGAAAAATTGAAAAACCACTAAACCATCTCTAAACCAAAGACTCCTCTTACCACTGATAAACTGTCCCCTCAATACCATGAGTGGCCGAATATTAGCCGCCATAATGGATGGGTAAACTCCGGCAAGTATGGTTATGATCAGTCCAATCGAAAATAACAGACTAATGGTTTGTAGGTTCAATTGGAAGCTAAGATTCCTGCCTATGAGTTCGTTGAAATAAGGCTGAGTAAGCCACAATAATAACAGTGCAAGTAGGAGGCTGGCCATGGAGATCATTGAGGTTTCAATAAAAAACTGACTAACAATCTGGCCTCTTCTAGAACCCAATATTTTCTTGGTACCTACCTCTTTCGCTCTTGCTATTGATTTGGCAGATGAAAGGTTAATGAAATTGATACTGGCCAAAAGTATGATCAGTATGGCTACTACGATCATGGTCTGGTCGGAACGCATATTTCCCCCAGATTTCATACCGCCCAAATTATCGGAGTGTAAATAGAGCTTGTTGAGAGGGACAAGAAAATAGTTAAACCCATTACCCGCTGCTTTGTAATCTTTCCACGGTACTCGGTTTATGCTTTCTGAGTAAATGGATAAGTTTTTATCTACAGTATTTTGGAATTTTGCCTGTAAACTTTCGAAGCTAGCTTCTGGGTGAAGTTTAAAATAACAAGCCACATCAGGCTTCATAAAATTTAAAGCACTGAATCGACCAATAGTGTTAATGGACATTAAGAATTCAAAGCTTAAATGGGTGTTGTCAGGCAAGTCTTCACAAACTCCTGTGATATTGAAATTGCTTCCCGACATTCTAATGATTTTCCCAATCGGGTTATCATCGCCAAAATGCCGTTTAGCAGCCTTTGCAGTTAGCACCATCGATTTTGGCTCTAAAAGAGCAGTTTTGGGGTTACCCATTAACATTTTGAGGCCGAAGAAAGAAATGAAATTACTGTCAGCGGCAACTACATTTTCATGGTAATTCTTAATGTCATTTTCTGAATTGGTGTAAGAAATAAGCATGCTTCTGAAAGGACCCGCAAAGGTGGTAAGCTGTTCTATTTCTGGGTGATCATTCAATGCCGCTTCTGCCAAGGAATGTGGCACCGCTCCAATTACTTCGTTATGATCTGGATACTGTCGATCCAAACCCATTTTATAAATGCGATCGCCATCTTTGATGTCTTGATCATAAGAGAACTCATCTTGTATGTAGATCAGCAAATGTGCAGCGCTTGCAATTGCCACAGCCAACCCAAAAATATTGATAGCCGAATACCCAAAGTTCTTCTTTAGACTTCTGAAAGAGGTTTTACAGTGATGTTTGAACATTGTGAGTGGGGTAAATATTTTCCTTTCTTTATAATTAAAAATCAAGTTTGGCCGCATCAGCTTTAGTATTTGAGCATTGTATAAGCGCCTGGATTTTTTGACAGAATGTTGCTCAAGAAGATCTGAAAAGACCTCCTCCATATCCCCTTCAATTTCTTCTAAGAAATCTTTCTTGATGAAGAGCCGAAGGAGCTTAAGTGACCAG
>CAXBPM010000524.1:0-2771 GCA_963977345.1 uncultured Roseivirga sp. | reverse complement strand
TGGCTGAACTTCAGCTTTTGGCTGCTTTTCTTCAGCTATAAATTCTACGACTTCACGGTTTTTATGCCTGCAGAAGCGGCCTTTGTGAGGATCGCTTTGCCGATGTCCTTTCACATTATTCTGAGTTACACCCATTATTTTTTCATTCTTCCCGATCTGCTCAGAAGTAAGAACATCAAGAAATACTTGCTCAAATTGGTCTTGGTCATTGCTGTGGTAATGTTCTTCCAAGTATTGGCTGAAAATGCTGTGTTGATCAAATACCCGCCTTCCGATTATTATGAGACTTTCGGCTGGGCAAGATTTGTAAGTACACTCTGGGATGAAATGAGCTTTATGATTTTCACAGGGCTGATCAAGTTTGCGGTAGACTGGTTTGAATTGGAGAACAAAAAACGAGAACTGGAAAATCAGAAATTAACGGCTGAGCTCAATTATCTGAAAGCACAAATCAACCCCCATTTCCTGTTCAATACGCTTCATAACCTAAGTTACTTGACACAAATCAAAAGTGATCAGGCCACTGAGGTGATCGTAAAGTTGTCCAACATTATGCGGTACATGATTTATGATTCCAACAAGCCTAAAGTAGCGCTATCTAAGGAAATCAACTATATCAAAGACTATTTGGCACTGGAAGGTATTAGGCTCAATAATCGTTTTGAACTCAGTTTTGACACAAGTGAGGTGGATGAACAAATAGAAATTACACCCTTAATTTTCATCCCATTTGTAGAAAACGCTTTCAAGCACGGCATCAGCGACCAACAAACTGAAAATTGGATCAAGGTGAAGCTTTCTTCTACTCCTAAACAACTGATTTTTGAGGTTCAAAATAGTGTGAGTCCTGCACAGAAAGAAAAAGATGCGCCTTCGGGTTTTGGTTTGAAGAATTTAGAAAGGCGGTTGGTGTTGAGCTACCCCCATCAGCACCACTTAGAAATTCGACCAGAAAAGGAAAAATTCAGTATTTCACTTAGTTTAGACTTGCCGTGAAAATCCGTTGCGTAATTATTGATGATGAGCCTTTCGCTCGCAAACTGCTGCTGGACTATTGCAGCAGAGTTCCACAACTTTCTGTTTTGGGCGATTTCTCCAATGGGATGGATGCACTTTCCTTCCTCAACCACAATCAAGCGGACTTAATTTTCTTGGACATCAAAATGCCGGGCATTAGCGGAATTGATTTACTGAAAACGCTTGGAAATCGGCCTAAAGTCATTTTCACCACCGCTTTTGCCGAGTATGCTATTGATGGTTTCGAATTGGATGCCATCGACTATCTGCTCAAGCCTTTCGATTTCCCTCGTTTTTTAAAGGCGGTCAACAAGGCATTCACTTCTTTTCCAATTGAAAAACCTACCATTTCAACCAACAATTCACCCCAAGACGACTTCCTGTTTGTGAAGGATGGACGAGATTTGGTGAAAGTAAAACTGAACGACATTCTCTATATTAAAGGCCAAAAGGACTATGTGATGTTTATCACCAAAAACCGAAAGATTATGAGTCTGATGAACATGAGAGATTTGGAGCAAGACCTTGTTCAAAAGGCTTTTGTAAGAATTCACCAATCCTATATTATCAATACCCAGCATATTGAGGTGGTGGCAAGCGACAAAGTGAGAATCAACAATGAGTATCTCCCTGTGAGTCAAACTTATCGATTGACCTTTAGAGAGTTTCTGGAGAAGCACAAATGAGTGCCATTTTAGCTTAGTCAAGACTTATTCCATCCTTTGCTTAAATTCCCTTAGCTTTGCAAAAAAGGTATACCGTTATGAGCTTTCTTTTCGATGATTTTAAAGGTTGGAAGTCCTATTGTGAGGCCAACGACATGAAGCTTTTTGAACCCGTAATTGAATACGAGGTGCAACAAAAGCAACGTACTGAAGAATTTATTTGGGCAGGTTTGGAAAACGCTTATACGGTGATGAAAGAAGCCGTGCAAACGGGACTCACCGAAGATATGACTTCTCGATCGGGGATGATCAATAACGGAGCGAAGAAAGTGTTCAATCATCCTGTAACCGTTTTGAGTAAAGAATTTCAAGTGCTAATTTCTCGTGCACTTGCTGCAAAAGAAGTGAACTCATGCATGGGACGCGTTGTAGCAGCTCCTACCGCGGGCGCTTCGGGCATTATACCAGGTGTTCTAGTCACCTTCCAAGAATTACACGATGTACCTGACCGTAAAATTCATGAAGGACTTTTAGTAAGCGCAGGTATTGCGTTGATTATGGAAAAGCGAGCATCCATTGCTGGTGCGGTAGGTGGTTGCCAAGCGGAAACAGGTAGTGCTGCAGCCATGGCGTCTGGTGCCATTGTGTATTGCTTAGGAGGCTCAATCGATCAAGTTTTTAATGCGGTGGCCATTACCATTCAGTGCATGTTGGGTTTAATTTGTGACCCTGTTGCTGGTTTGGTGGAAGTGCCTTGTGTAGTACGAAACGCAAGTGCAGCCGCTATTGCCAATAGTTCGGCACAAATAGCGCTGGCCAATGTAAGTGCAGTAATTCCAGTGGACGAATGCGTTGAAGCCATGGGTGAAGTAGGGCAAAGTATGGAAACCCGCTACAAAGAAACCGCTATGGGTGGGTTAGCCGCCACGCTCACCGGCCAAGCCATCTCTAAAAAAGTATTGATTCAGGACATTGAGATGTTACCTGATGAGGGGGAGTAAATGTTAAAGCTGTCAACCTATTTCAAGTCGATAAATTCAAATTGACCGTCATTGCGAACCCGTTAAAGTTTTTCGGAGTGATGGTGTT
>CAXBPM010000523.1:0-2789 GCA_963977345.1 uncultured Roseivirga sp. | reverse complement strand
TGATCATGGGGGTACTTTTCTTCAAGCAAGAAATTACAAAAAGGAAAACATTTGGATTAATCACTGCCTTTGTGGGCACGGTGGTTCTGCTAGCGGCTGGGAGTGTTGGGGGGCTTCGAGGAGTTAATTTTTACGCACTGTTTATCGTTTTGGCCACCATCTGTTATGGTGTAAACCTGAATGTGATAAAGTATTATTTGGCTGATTTAAAACCGCTAGTCATTACATCGGTGAGTCTGCTCTTTATGGGGCCGTTGGCGGGTATTTACCTACTTACTTTTACCGATTTTTCTGTGACATTGGCCACTGAAGAAGGCGCCTTGGAAGCCTTTGGTTACATTTCTCTTTTAGGGGTTATGGGCACTGCGATAGCACTGATACTTTTTAATAAGTTGGTGCAAATTACCAATCCATTGTTTACGAGTACCGTAACTTATCTTATCCCGATTGTGGCTCTAGTATGGGGTTTTTGGGATGGTGAAGATCTAGGCTTAGGGCAAGTAATAGGAATGCTGGCTATTTTTGTTGGGGTCTATATTACCAACAAAAAGAAGGCTATTTCAAAGTGAATTTAGCGTGGATCAAGTAATGATCTGAAGCGTACAATCTATTTTTTTCGTAACGGTCGATGCCTGAGCTGGTCATTTGAAATCCGTCAGAGCTTCTATAAAAGATATAGTCAATTCTAGGGCAGTTTTTTCCGCCATGGAAGCTGTGATAGGTGCAGCCTTCGAATGGCCCACCTGTGTAAGTGTCACCATATTCCTCCATAATTCTCTTAGCTACGGGATCCTCAGAAGCCACATTGAAATCGCCTACCAATAAAGTTGGGTATTGGTCTTTATAATCTTCCAGTTTTGAGAGAATCATTTCAATACTGTTCAGTCTTGACGATTCAGACCTATGGTCAAGTAAAGTGTTCATTACCCGGATTCGTTTTTTGTCTGCTTTGTTTTCTAAAACTACTACTGTGGCAATTCGAGGCAATGTATTTCCCCAGCTTTTAGATTCTGGTTTGGTGGGGGTGTCTGACAGCCAAAAGGTTTCTTCTTCAATCAACTTCCAAGTTTTCTTACTGTAAAATATTGCATTGGCTTTTCCATCCCCATTTTTGAGGCCTTGCGTTCTATAGACCACACCCAAGCCCGAAACTCCTTTGGAAATGTCTTTGATCTGGGTTTCGTTTACTTCTTGAAGACAGATGATGCCGTTCTTATATTCTTGAAGATTGGCAATGGCCCTTGACTTCCGCTTCTTCCAAGTATTATCTAAATCAGCAGGGGTGCCGTAGAGTAAATTCAAAGATGCAATCTGAATCTCATTAACAGGGTCTTGCTCAAAAGCCGTTGCATTTGATAGAACACCAAAAAGAATTAAAAAGGAAATGAGAAACTTCATACCCTAAATTAGTACGAATTCCACGAGGAGAAAAAGTTTTGACCATAAAAAGCGTGGTCAACGACAGTTAATAGGATGCGATAACTTATTATATGGCTTTTTGCAAGGTCTGAAAACAATACACCCTTAAGAAGATTTACTCCTTAAGGGTGTATTCAAATGTAACCTTTACTTTCCTTACTTAAATATTTCGGGAATTGGTGTGCCCGTGGCGCCATTCGGAAGTCTCATGTTCAATAGCATACTAATGGATGGAGCAATGTCGGTAATATGAATTTCACGCACGGAACTTCCTTGCTTAACTCCCCAACCATAGAACAAAATAGGCACGTGAGTATCATAAGTCCAAGGGTTACCATGGCTAGTACCTTTGCTACCTCCTGTTTGCCATCCTGGATCCATAACGACAAGGACATCGCCTGATTCTTTGGTATGAAAAGCGTTTTGCATTAAGTTCTTTATGTTTTTTGTATAGTCATTCGTCACCAAGTCGTGAGCAGTTAAGGCCATGTAAACGCCTTCTTGTTCCATCATTTTTTGAGCAACTAGAGTTTGCATTTCATAAAGGTCTACGCCTTCCGCAGCGATCAAATCATGATTCAAGTGGATGTTACTTGAAAATGATTCGATCCAGTCCTTCACACCATATTTGGCATTCAGTGCATCACTTACCTCCTTTTCTGTGGTTCTTCTACTTAAGTTGTCAATTTTAAATCCATCGTCTTTCATTCGTTTTGAATTCTCTGCCACCGCATGATCGGCAGATAGAAAAACAGTGTAGTTGCCCTTGCCTACTTTTTGATCAAGTGCTTTAAAAAGTCTGGCCAACTCACGATCCAGTCTTACATAAGTATCCTGTACTTCTTTTGATAGAGGGCCGAAATTATGACCTACATAATCAGTACTAGAATAACTTACAGCCAAGAAATCAGGGGTATTGTCTTGTCCTAAGTTTTCAGCATCCAAGGCTACAAGAGCCAAATCGGTCAGTATACTATTTCCAAACGGAGTGCTAGAGATCATAGAGAAATTTCCGTTGTCCTCTCTCAGCGTTTTTAAGTCATATGGAAAAGTAGGAGTATCCTTACCTCTAAAACCAGATTCGTATGGCGAGTCATCTGGCCCACTGGCTGTGTATTTTTCTATAGGGAGAAACGTATCCCATGTCATATTCAAATACTTGTCTACGTTTTTAGCTGCATTGAACGACTTTACCCAGTTTGGCAAGTCTTTCATGTAATAGGTAGAAGTCATGAATTCGCCAGTACTGGAGTCGTACCAATAGGAGCCATCAGACAAATGACCTCCCGGTAAAGCAGCGCCTCTGTCTTTAATAGACATGGCAATTACTTTTCCTTTTCTCTGGGTGTACAGCTTAAGTTCGTCTGTAA
>CAXBPM010000522.1:0-2791 GCA_963977345.1 uncultured Roseivirga sp. | reverse complement strand
ACGGTTTTGAGCGTGTAAATTCCAGAATGACTTTTCAGCGATACCATTAATTAAGGTTTGGGTATCAACTGTTTTGGATAGCGAAGTGTTTTAAGCTTTTTAGATATTTTTCTTCACCAGCTTCCAGGTATTGAAAAGCCCAAAAGCTGGCCCAATAAACAAAGTAAACATCAACCATTTGGTATCGATGACTGTGGCCAAATAGCCTAAAAGCTGAATGCTTGGAATGGTCAGTAGAAAACCAATACTTACCACAATGGTAATGGCAGTACCGACAGATTCTTTAGGTGCGGTTTGCGCGTTAAGCGAAGAGAATTGAGCAGAGTCGCCAATGACCGCAAAACCCCACACCAGGAGTACGGCTATAAAAGCAGTTTCATTCAAACTAAAAAACAGTGGTGAAAGCAAGCAGAGTACTCCTGAAATCAATAGGAACGCAAATGCCACTTTAGCACTCCCTCTTTTCACCGAAATAAACCCACCTAAAACGCAGCCGATGGCGCCCACAGCCATAATAATAAAGGTATATAAACTAGGGTGGAGGTTAGTGCCTTGAGTTTCGTTATAATACACCAGTACTACAGGCAGAAAAGCCCAGAAGGTGTATAATTCCCACATATGACCGAAATAGCCAAAGGCAGCGGACCTGAATTCACGCACTTTAAACACTTCGAAAATCTTAGCAGGATTGAATTTAGCCCCCTTTATGCGGTGAGGGCCTTCACCAACAAAAAAGACGATTGCTAAACCACCAAGAACGGCCAATATGGAAGTGCCGATCAAAACGAATTTCCAAGAAAGACTGCTGCCCGTATAATTTAATAAATGCGGAAAAGCAGAGCCCAATACTAAAGCCCCCACTAAATAACCAAGTGCTTTACCCAATTTGCCTTCGAACCAGTCGGAGGCGATCTTCATCCCTACAGGATAAATTCCTGCAATGAAAATTCCAGTGAAGAAACGAGCCGAAAGCAGAACAAAGTAGCTAGGAGGTAAGAAGATCAAGGAGACATTGAGAGCACTTCCCAAAAGGGCACAGACTAGAAAAACCAGAGACGGCTTAAAGCGGTCTGCAATTGACAGCAAGGCAAAAATAAAGGTACCGAAGATAAAGCCTAATTGTACGGAAGAAGTGACTGTAGCTAAAGCATCGGCAGGCAATTGCCATTCCAGTTGGAGTTCTTTTAAAATCGCATTACCCGCAAACCAAAGCGATGTGCCTGCAAATTGGGCAAATACGATGGTGGGCAGGATCCGTTTTGGAACTTGTAAAGTCAAGATTAATGGAGTTCGGTTGGGGTAAAGTTACTTAGTATACCTTGAGTTACTAAAACGCAGATTACATCTTCTCGATAATCTTCTGAATTAACTCATTTGTAGTTTCGTAATCCGTACCACTTTCTTTGGCAAGGTCAATTGCCTCTTTGGCTTTTTTAAGTGCCTCAGTGTATTGGCCCGAAAGGTATAATAGGGCAGCGTATGTATCGGTATTGTTATAGTTTGCATCTAAGCTGATAGATCGCTTTACAAACTCCAATGCCTTCGCCATTTCTTCGTCTGTTTCTGGAATGATTTTGTCTTCGGGTTGCTCCAAATAATAGTTCCAAGCGTAAGTGTTAAGCCCTTCTGAGTCTTCCCATATGAACTCTTTACCAAAGTACTCTATGAACATATGGGATCTTACACTGTAGCTAACATCCGTATATTGGATGTGGCCTTTCTCATTGAAAAATAAAATTACGGGGGCAGTTGATGTGGTAAAATAAGAATCGAACGAATTGTTCAATTCAGTATCTACGTATAAATTAGTGGCGTTACTCCATAACTCATTATGATAGTTTTCAGCCTTAACAGATTCCCAGTCCTCATCTACATTTATGGCCAAAACCTGAACTTTACCTGATTTCGCAGCTCCTCCCAGTGATTTTATGACATCCATACAGGGAAAACACCACTCCCCACTCCAGGTTATTACGAAAGTTGGTTTAGCACCGCCTTCACCATCCGAAATTAGTGAAGTTAAACTTACAACTTCGTCATTGTCGGCTCTCCTGACTGTGAAATTGACTTGAGCACTTACATATGAATAGGACAATGCGAGGCAAAGGAAGGTTGTTATTATTCGTTGCATAAGTAGTGATTTATAGCACCAATTTAGAGAAAATCAATCATCTAAATCAAATGACCTCTAGAAAAAAATAGACATCTGAAAATTCAGATGTCTATTTTTTGTTACCAATGCTGAGAACAAGAGAAGGGTATTAGTTCAGTAAGCCTGCCCTTCTTAAAAGGGGTTTTACATCTGGTTCTTGCCCTCTGAACCTTTTGTACAAAGTCATAGGGTGTTCCGAACCTCCTTTAGATAGAATGTTGTCCTTGAACTTGTCGGCCACTTCTTTATTGAAAATGCCATTCTCTTTAAAATACTCAAAGGCATCAGCGTCCAACACTTCGGCCCATTTATAGCTGTAGTAACCAGCAGAGTAACCTCCTTGGAAAATATGAGAGAAAGAACAACTCATGTTAGTGCCAGGGATAGGAGAGAGTACTTCAGTGTTCTTTAGAATGTCACGTTCAAAATCAGAAACACTTGTAATGTCTGAGTTGTCTTGTCCGTGCCAAGCCATATCCAGCTTACCCAAGCCTAACTGACGTAGAGTTTGATAACCTTCTAGGAAGTTGGCACTTTCCTTTATTTTCTCCACCAGTGATTCAGGAATGGTTTCTCCTGTTTCGTAATGCTTCGCGAAAAGGTCTAAACATTCCTTTTCGTAACACCAGTTTTCCAAAA
>CAXBPM010000521.1:0-2794 GCA_963977345.1 uncultured Roseivirga sp. | reverse complement strand
ATTTCTACCGAGCGCTGTACTTCCAGCAAATAATCGGTTTCCTCGATCAATTTCGTTTCCACCTCTTCCATATAATGGTCGAGATCTTTTTCATTTAAATTCATCAATCGAACCGCAAATGGACGCACCAGTTTAAGGTCGGAACGGACACTAGAAGCTACTCCAGGGTATTGGATTTTAACCGCATATTCCTTTCCATCCAAAGTGGCTTTATGCACCTGTCCAATGGAAGCGGCATTGACGGCATTTTTGGTGAAAGTCTCAAAAACTTGAGTTGGCGATTTCTTGAAATATTGTTGAAAGGTTTTGACCACCAAGGGATAAGACAATGGAGGAGCACTGTATTGCGCCATCGAAAATTTATCTTGATAGGCAGTTGGCAGCATGTTTTTATCCATGCTCATCATTTGAGCCACCTTAAGTGCACTGCCTTTTAACTCACTCAGAGAATTATAGATATCCCGAGCATTGTCTTCGTGTAGCTGATCTTTTGAAAGAGACGGATTCATTACCTTTTTAGCGTAATGTTTCATGTAATTACCTCCCACCTTGGCGCCCGTAGTTACAAACTTGGCCGCCCTCTGCACTTTTCCTGTAGGTATTTTAGATTGTTCTTTCATAGTCTAAATCAAGCTCTCCAACGGTTTTAAAAATTGGAGAATTAAGGTTTTGCTTATCTATTCTGAAACAGGAATTTTCCGAAATCAATCATGGCATCTAAAGGTCCCTTGCCCATTAAATCGAAAGATAAATTCACGGCCTTTTCAATGGCTTCGTCTGTTTTCTCGAATGCTTTAGAGTCGTCTTTCATCCAGAAATTGAACACGAACAAAAACTGAAGCCAAATTCCTTCATCGTATTTATCGCTAATGTAAGGCCTGTTTTGCACCTCTTCGGTTTCTTTGGCTTCTGCCAACACCTCATTGACAAAATCTTTAAAATCCTTTCTGAATTCTTTAAGATGAGCGGGAGTAAACTCTGGCTTGATCGTTTTCTTAACAGTAAGCAGAATAAAGCTTCGATTACTCTTCAGTACTTCAATAAAAGTGAAATAGAAAGCCAGAAGTTTTTCTCGTGCAGAATATTCTGCATAAACTTCCTCGGCTTGAATTGCCTCTATAGTTTCTCTAAGCCAGTCGCGCCAAAGCTCCTTTTCTAGGGTATCAAAAGAGTTGAAGTCCTCGTAAAAAGCCTCTTCTTTAATCTTCAATTCTTTCACAAACTTAAAGATAGAAGCAGGTCTGTTTCCGTGTTCAAGAATGTGCTCGATGTAGGCCTTCTTGAGTTTTTCTGAATCGTTTACCTTCGCTTTAGAAGATTTACTTGTCGTCTTCTTTTCCATGACTCGGTTAACCTAAGTTGTATGCAAAAGGTTATTCAAATGAGTTGTTTTTTTCTGCAATCCTCCACATTAAGAAGATACATATTTAAAGGCTTTGTTCTCAAAACCGAAAACACATCGTCTTAAGGCCAAACAATCCTTACAATGTCGAAACCTATTATTCAAACCACTGAATTAGATTTTTACTTTAAAGACTTCAAAGCTTTAGACAAAATCAACCTCAACGTTCCAGAAGGAAGTATTTATGGCTTTTTAGGCCCTAACGGTGCCGGAAAGACCACCACGATAAGAATTTTACTAGATCTTTTCCATTCCAAACCGGGGCAAGTAAAATTGTTTGACCAAGATCTGCTACCCAACAAAGTCGAACTCTTGGGTAAAGTGGGGGCGTTGATCGAAAACCCTTCTATATATAAGCACCTTACTGGTCGGCAAAACTTAGAAGTAATCAGGCGCATGGTTGGGGCACCCAAATCTCGAATTGATGAAGTACTTAAAATCGTTCGGTTGACAGATAACGCTAACAAAAAAGCGAAGAACTATTCGTTAGGAATGTGTCAGCGACTGGGACTGGCTTCTGCCCTACTCAACGATCCTGATCTGATCATTTTAGACGAACCTACTAATGGACTTGATCCGAGTGGTATTATCGAAATGCGTGAACTCATTATTCGCTTGAATAAAGAGCACGGCAAAACTATTTTCCTTTCGAGCCATATTCTTACCGAAATTGAAAAAATGGCCACCGATGTAGCCATTATCGACCAAGGTAAAATCATGTATGAAGGTAAACTTGATGGACTTCGTAGCAACGACCCCACTCAGTTTTTAGAAATAAAGCTCGACAACGCTCAAAAGGCAATCGAAGTAATCAAGGAGTTGAATTTCACCATCTCTGAGCATGATAGCAAAACCATAACGCTACCGATTATTGACAAAACTGATATCTCAAAAATCAACAAAGCTTTGGTGCAAAACGACATTGAAGTATATCAGCTTAAATCTACTGAGGAAACCCTCGAAGCCATCTTCCTAAACCTTACTAAAAAATTAGACCAATGAATTTAGCATTACAACTCAGAAGAGGGATTTCGGCAGAAATATTCAAATACAAAAAGACCTTCACCCTTTGGCTCCTCATTTTAGCACCTGCCTTTGTGCCCATTATCAACTTTATTATCCTGTGGCGAAGAGGTCCAGAAATGATTAAAGAAGGAATGAATGCTTGGTCCACCTTGATTAGCTTCAGTATTGACCCCGCTAATTTTCTATTTCCATTTTTTGTGATGATGGTCGCCTTATTGGTCAACAATATTGAGTACAGCTCGAATACTTGGAAACTAATTTATGCACAACCGCTCTCGCGTTTGGCGCTCTATCTTTCAAAAATGAAGGTGTTCATTGTCATGATCTTTATCAGCCTAATGTTATTTGGCACCTTCACAATTCTTG
>CAXBPM010000520.1:0-2798 GCA_963977345.1 uncultured Roseivirga sp. | reverse complement strand
CATATTTATAAAACGCATGACTTTGGTGCCACATGGCAAGAGGTAGTGAAGGGCATGGAAATCAACGGACCCGTGAATGTGGTGCGTGAAGACTCTAAACAGAAAGGATTGCTTTATGCCGGAACGGAACGTGAAGTCTATTTCTCGATCAATGATGGTGCTGATTGGCAGTCGTTGAGATTGAATATGCCAGCTTCTTCCATTCGTGATTTAGTGGTGCACGAAAGTGATTTAGTAATTGGAACCCACGGTCGTTCCATTTGGATTTTGGATGATGTAAGTCCGCTCAGGGGCTTGGCTGCTGGCCTGAAAAGCAGCGATCCTGTTCTTTTTGAGCCTTCTTTGGCCACAAGGGTACGTTTCAATATGTTCAGTGATACGCCAATTCCGCCAGAAGAGCCGAATGGTCAAAATCCTTATGATGGTGTGGCGGTGGATTACTTATTGCCAAAGCAATACGGCACAGTTAAACTTGAAATTCTGAATGGAAAAGGAGAGGCCATACGCACTTATTCGAGCAATGATTTGCCTGAAGAAATTGACTCTACGGATTTGAGACATCCTACCTATTGGCTTCGACCGCAGCAAAGTTTGGGTACTTCTGCTGGACATCACCGTTTTATTTGGGATTTGAAATATGATCCGCCAAGAGGCGCCAACCGTAGTTTCTCCATAACGGCAGTATACAAAAACACGCCAAGCGACCCTTCTGGGCCTTATGTGCATCCAGGGAAATACACGGTTAGATTGACAGTAGATGGCAAAACTTCGGAACAGAGTATTAATGTGAGGCTTGACCCTCGCACAGAGATCAGCCCTTCGGCACTTCAGCAACAGACAGATCTGTCATTACAGGTGTATAATAACTACCATCAAGTGCAGTCTATTGTTGAAACAATGGATAAACAACTCAATGACCCGAAAAGGAAATGGAAAAAAGGGGAGAAGGAGAAATGGCAGAGCTTTAGAGGAAATGGAGCCGCCAATGCTGGCGATTTCCTCTATGGGAGTATTCGTGCCAATACGCTGGACAGTGAGACTTTAGTAGGGCTTCAAAGCAAATTCCTTTATATGCTTTCGGTTTTACAAAGTGTGGAAGCCCAACCGACCAATGCGGTAGTTTCGGGAATTGAACAACTGGAGCTGAGGTTGAAAGAGATGTTGACCAAGTGGGATACCTTGAAGTAACTTATCAACCAAATAAATTACTGCCTACATATTAATCATTTTTATAAGTCGGTATAATATATATCTTGTAGATGTAGAATCATTTAACTGCCTTATGACAATTGGTCTTTTAAAGGAGCCCGAAGGTGAAAACCGTGTAGCGCTGCTTCCAGAAAGTGTAAAAGCACTTATAGCACTCAAAGCAAATATTACAGTAGAATTAGGGGCGGGGGATCTCGCTTTTGCGACCCATACCGATTATGAAACCATAGGAGCCAAAACAGCCGATCGATCTGCTGTTTTAGCCTGTGATGTTATTGTTGGTATCAATCCTCCTAATGATCATGAAATCAGTCAATTAAAACCTGAACAAGTCTTGCTCTGTGCTTTTCAGCCCATGACCAACCGTGCTTTGGTAGAAAAGCTGATGGATGGAGGAATTACTTCCTTCAGCATGGACAATATTCCACGAACCACAAGGGCGCAAGCGATGGATGTTTTGTCTTCCATGGCGACCGTAGCCGGCTATAAAGCGGTACTCATGGCCGCTACACATTCTCCTCGATTCTTCCCCATGTTTATGACAGCCGCAGGGAGCATTATTCCATCCAAGGTATTGGTGTTGGGTGCTGGTGTTGCTGGTTTGCAAGCCATCGCCACAGCCCGCAGATTGGGTGCTGTGGTTGAAGCTTTTGATGTAAGGGCCGCTGCGGAAGAAGAAGTGAAGAGCTTGGGGGCCAAATTTGTAAAGGTAGAAGGCGCCAAAGATGAATCTACTGCTGGCGGTTATGCCGTGGAGCAATCCGAAGAATATAAAGCCAAGCAAAGGGCTTTGGTGCAAGAACACGCTGCCAAAGCCAATATCATTATTACCACCGCCCAAATTCCGGGCAGAAAAGCACCGATTCTGATTACAGACGAAACCATTCAAAGAATGCCTAAAGGGTCTGTTATTGTTGATTTGGCCGCTTCAACGGGTGGGAATTGCGAAGGCACCGAAGACAATAAAATCATCCATAAACATGGGGTGTGCATTATCGGTGATTCCAATTTGGCATCTACCTTACCGATGGACGCCAGTAAAATGTTTGGCAAGAACATGCTCAATTTCTTGAAACTGATCATCGATGGGGAGGGCAACCTGAACCTCAATTTCGAAGATGATATTGTAGCCAATACCTGCGTTACGCATGCCAAAGAAGTCATGAGCGAACGCATTAAAAACATCCTTTTCCAACCTGAAAACGCATAAACTATGGAGAGTCTATTGACACTTTTTTACGAAAATCGGGAGTTCATCTTCCTTATTTTGGTTTCTATTTTTCTAGGAATTGAAGTCATCTCCAATGTGCCAGCCGTGCTGCACACTCCACTGATGTCGGGTGCGAATGCCATTCATGGCGTGGTAGTGATTGGCTCTATTATCATTATGCTAGAAGCCTCACCAGACAATTACTTCGCCTTGATCTTAGGTTTTATAGCCGTGGTATTGGGTACGCTCAATGTGGTTGGAGGCTTTGTGGTGACCAACAGGATGTTGGAGATGTTCAAAAAGAAGGAAAAGAAATAATTGGGCGCTATGATGGAATTACTCGGAAACAGCATTCTTGAGATTTGCTATATTATTGCTT
>CAXBPM010000519.1:0-2801 GCA_963977345.1 uncultured Roseivirga sp. | reverse complement strand
CCGTCAGATCCAGTTCCTACATACATGATGTCTGGTTTCTTTTGGTATACCGCAATGGCACCAATTGAAGGGGTTGAAAAATATCCGTCTGAAATATTGTCCCATGAGTTACCATAATCATCGGTTTTCCAAACACCTCCACCAGTGGCTCCCATATAGAAAGTAGAGGGCTGTGATTCCACTCCCATAACGGCAGTTACACGGCCACCACGGTTTGGTCCCAAATTTCTAAATTGAAACGCATCGAGTTGAGGGTTGTCTTGCGCCTGGCCAAAATTAAAAATCAGCAAAAAGAGCGCGGAAAGGGTTAGTAGTCTAGTTTTTCGCATATCCTATAATTCTTGAATGGGAAAGTTAATAAACTAAGGTTTAGAACCCCTCAAAAATAGGTTGACTGGTAATATGCTTATGAATACGACACTCTAGCCAGAGATTGACCACAGAAAATAAGGCATTTACGAAAATAAAGACCAATCTATTGAGACTGGTCTTTATATGGTTTTTAGGCTTTAAGCCAGTTACTTCTTCAAGCTCAGTCTTAATATATGCACCCAACTATCGGGGAATTTACTTTCTGATTTTAAGGCCCGCATGCTTTCAATCGCTTTATCTAAATCTGAAAAGGCCATGATATAGACATAGTCGTAGCCCCTTATTTCGCTTCGGAATATACCAGCTTCAGGATACGACATTTTTAAAGCTTTAAGATGATCAATGGCCAAACCATTGTCCAAAGAGTAGGCACTTACTACCAGAATATAATCTCCATTGATTTGATTACCCTCCCCTTTATCCGCCTTCTGTTCTTTTTCTGGTTGTTTTTGAGTCACAACCTTAGCTTCATCGGCCCTTTCTTGAACCAACCTGTCGTTTTCTGCTTGGGTTTTGCGCAGCTCTTCAAGTTGAGAAAGTCTTTCGGCTTCTTTTCGCTCATTGGCTTCTGCTTGCATTCGTGCAAAACCATTGGCCTCTATTTCTGAAAGAATTGTTTCAAAGGCGGCATCTCCCTTTACTCGCCTTTCCTTTTTACTCCCTTTCTCTTGTGATGATAGGTAATCTACCACCACCTCTTGCTCTTCCTGAATGATCAATTTACGATCGTAGATCTGGTCTTTTTGAATTCTCTCAATAATTGCAAGCGCCTCGTTTTCCAAATTCGATTGCTTCTCATGCTTATTCTGAAACGTTACATGCAAGCCTATTTCGTTAAAACCATCGGACACAAAAGGAACATCACTTTTACCAAAATCATAGTTGTAGGTAAATAGAACATTCGGTTTCACTTTAACACCCACACCTACTGTTGCTCCATAATTATCTCTATAACCCCCATTGACTTGAAATTTATCTTTCAAATCGAGTTTACCTGCCAAGTCAAATGAGCTCCCCAATACATCTTGATAGCGCCAAGTAACGTTTGGAGTGAATGAGATTTGGTTAAGGGCATTGAGTTCAAGCTCATAACCAACCCCCAACATAAAGTCATCCTGATTACTACTATTCAATTGAGTAAAACCATCACCAGAAAGGCTTTCTTCTATTACATTGATGGCAACAAAGTGGGCATTTAACGATTTGTATCGATAGGAAAGTGACAGATTAAGGTTCACTGCACTGCCTTTACTGCCAAAAAGGTTTTGAATCAATTCATCGTTTAGACTTTCAACGCTTATTCTTGATTCATTCAGGCTAAAGAGGGACATTCCCATTTCGGCACCCAACGAAAACTGATGAGTATTTAGGTTAAGCGCTTTAGAAAAACCAGCACCAATATAGGTCTGTTTTAAGAAGCCAAGTTCAAAACTGTTCAAGTTGATATTATACCCTAATTTATTCTTTAAAGGATTAGAAAAACTCATCGCGAACACCTCTGGAGCTCCTTCAAGGCCAGACCATTGCCCCCTGTACATTAAACTAAGCTGCGGCCGCTGGGACAGAACACTTGCAGACGAATAGCTCAAAGAGGGCTGTGTGAAATACTGGTTGAATAATGGTGTTTGCTGTCCATAAGTTGTATTGGCCAACCCTAGAAAACCACAGATTAAAAGTATAGTGCTTAGTTTCTTCATGGTGTCTGGATTATTTAGTGAGGATTAATAGCATACCTCTTATGATGGACTGGCCCTGGGAGATATTAATCTCGTAATAGTAAGTTCCGCTCGGAAGTAGTTTACCCTCGAAACCTCCTCTCCAGTCATTTTGATAGTTTATGGCGCTAAATACTAGCTTACCATTTTGACCAAAGACCTTTACTTCATTTTCAGGGTTATCTAAAATATCCTCGATCATCCAGACATCATTTACCCCATCTCCATTTGGAGTAAAGAAGTTCTTGACCCGTGCATCAGGGTTGTCTTTGGTGAAATCCCGAATCTCTTCATTCACCACATTGGCAATTACAATTTCAAAGAATTTTTCAAACGATAAACCACCGGAATCAGTGACTTTCACTCTAATTGAAAGTACTGTATTTGACTCGAAGTTGATGGCTTGATTGGTATGCAATTCATTGTTAGCAATCTCAAAGAAGTCATTATTATCATCTCCGTTTCCACTCACCAATTCATAACTAAAGCTTTCACCATTATCCTGATCTGCTGTTGTTAAAAGGCCTACCAATATGTCGATTTCATCAGTTTCATCTATCAACATATTGCTTAAGATAATGTCGGAAGGTTGTTCATTTACATCATTGACCGATATAGCAAAGGCCTTTTCAAACACCCCTCCTTTACCGTCATCCGTTTTAAGCCTTATATTATAAATTGATTTTGTCTCAAAATCGAAAATAGTTGCTGCCC
>CAXBPM010000518.1:0-2805 GCA_963977345.1 uncultured Roseivirga sp. | reverse complement strand
AAGGCAGACGGAAGCTGAACTTCTGCTACCTGAGGTTTGCTTCTATTCATCCAAACCCCAGCGGCAATGGCCACTGAAACAATAAATCCTAAGATGATCTTGTAAGTCATAGTGCTATGTTTTTCTCCTGTTGGATGTCAACGAGAAAAAAAACTAGCGGTAAGGGGAGAGAAAGTTGTTGGTCAGATCAATGTGTGATATTACAGAGGTAAGCCAACCTCAACCGTTTCTACCATAAGTCCGCTTTACCGTGCAAGTTTCTCCGCTTCCTGGATTGAATAGTTCAGTGGTTGTGATAAATAAATTAGGGCCAGTTAGTATGTAAGTTGAGAATAGTTTGATATCGTTAGGATGAATTGGGGGGCTGAATGTGATATTTCCTTTTTGGGCAAAAAAAGTACCACTTTGTATTATTTCTCCGTCTACTAAGTACTCATAGGTAAAGTCTCGAAGTATATTTAATTCTACCTTCCCATTTTGACTATTACCAGTGTAGGTTCCTCCTTGATTGCAAATTGCATCTTCTGTCGAAAGGTGCCAAGTAGTAAAAAAACCAGGATTTGACGCGAAAGATATGGGTGGCTCCTCGTTCTCACAAGATGTGAATAACAAGCAGGCCACTACAATGGTAAATAATGAGAACGTACTTTTCTTAAATCTAAACATACGTATATCCTTTATTGAATTTCTGTCAAATCGGTGAGATGAGTTTTCTGTTAAACAGTTTTGAGCACGAAAGGTTGCAAAAGGATTCATTATCAATGGCGTGAATTTTTGGTAACTCTCGTACGGAAACAAAATGTATAATTACTTAAAAGTATGAAAAAAATCTTGTCAAATGGGTATTCAATGAACCCCAAAATAGATTTGATGATTTTATCCCCAGTCCTTTGTGGCTGTAGAACTGTATATTATTTGTTTAGATAAATACTTTAAGTCAACAAACTGGCTGAAGCAGGTTCTTGAGTTTTTCCAACAATCAGAAGAAAAAATTATTGGTCTGACCAATTGAAGTGGTCAGACCAATAGGCTTAAAGACTACTCCGACCTCAAACTCTTTACGGGATTTGCTATTCCAGCCTTAATGGCCTGAAAGCTCACCGTGACTAAGGTTACTGTACCCGCCATTCCGCTGGCGACCAAAAAGAACCACCAATGCAGGGTGGTTTTTACTTCGTAACCTGCTAACCAGCCATCTAAAACATAATAGGCCAATGGAATAGCCAAAACGCATGCGATTAGTACGAGAAGCATAAAGTCTTTGGAAAGCATGCCCCAGATACTTAGAATACTAGCACCCATTACCTTTCTAATTCCAATTTCTTTGGTTCTTCTTTCGGCTACATATGAAGCCAAACCAAACAAACCTAAGCAACTGATGAAAATGGCCAGTAGACTAAAGAAACTGGCCAAGCTGGCTACTCGAATTTCGGCATTGAATTTTTCATTGTAATCATCGTCTGCAAATTTAAAATCGAAAGGGGCTTCGGGTAATATTTCGCTAAACACCTTCTCTATGCTGGCCAAAGCTGTATTTGCACTTTCATTTGGGTTTAGTCGAATGTATAGCCATTCGGTCCATTCCTGCTCCTGAAACATAACAGATTGATCTGTTTTCTGAAATGGTGAGCTTTTGATCATGTCTTTGACTACACCAATTACAGTGTAGTTTTTGGCATCTGCCCAGCCGGGGTCATAAGTGATGATTTTCCCAATTGGGTCGCTCAAATTCATTGCTTCTTGGGCGGATTCATTGATAATGATGGCATTTTTATCGGTAGCCAACTCATCAGAAAAGTCTCTTCCAGAAATAAACTCTAGGCCTACGGCATCACCATATCCCGCAGAAATACTTATGGTGTTGAAGGCTTCATCGAAACCATTGGACATTCCCTCCCAACTAAAACCACCATTCCAGCCTAAGTTGTTAATTACAGGGTAATTAGAAGTGCCAACAGCTTCTACAGCGTTCAACTTTCTTAATTCAGCTTTCAAAAGTTCCTTTTTACTGTAAAACTTAGGAGAGGCTGGTCTTAAGGAGATCATACCTTTAGGGGTGTATCCGATTGGACGATCCTTCGCAGTTTGTATTTGCCTATTGACGGTAATCGTACCGACAATGAGTGCAATGGAAATAGTAAACTGAAGGACTACAAGTATTTTTCGTGGGATGGCTGCATTTTGATTGCCTGCAAACACACCCTTTAATGCTTTTATAGGTTTGAAAGAAGATAAGTAGGCGGCAGGGTAAGAACCAGCAAGGAGTGTGGTAAGGCACACGAAGCCTATAGAAAGCAACCAGAAGGTTTCATTTGGCCAAGGTGCCAGCATGTTTTTCCCTGCAGTACTGTTAAACCATGGTAAGAGTGCCCAAAGCAAAACTAGCGAAAGAGCAAAAGCACTTAGGCTGTAGAGCAGTGATTCGGTGTAAAACTGAAAGATTAATTGTTTTCGAACCGAGCCCAATACCTTTCTTATTCCAACCTCTTTCGACCTTTTTTCAGAGCGTGCTGTACTTAAATTCATGAAATTGATACATGCCAATAAAAGAACAAAGGCACCTATAACTCCATACAGCCAAACAAATTTCAATTGTTGGCTAATTATAGGTTGTTCATTTTTGAATTCTGACCTGAGGTGCCAATCTTTCATTGGGTGAAGAAAGAAGGTCATACTTCTGTCGTTGGCATTTTTTGGGAGGTTCGGCTGAATCGATTCATTCACTAAAGCCGATAGTGCCTTTAAATCGCTTTTGGGATTTACTTTAGCGAAAGCATACACATTGTAATTGTTCCAAACATTGAG
>CAXBPM010000517.1:0-2809 GCA_963977345.1 uncultured Roseivirga sp. | reverse complement strand
AGCCATTAATGGAGAAGCCCTTACTTCGCCCTAGGTTTCTATGCCAAAAAGCAATATTGGACATACTGGTAATATCAGCAATCACAGTAGTCTCGAAGTTATTCATTGAACCTTCACGTTCGTAAAGAGAGTTACTAATTGATCCTCCTAATTGACCAGGCACAATTGCCGCAGGAAATTTCCAAGTTGCCTTGGTCACCACCTTACTTATTTTTACAAAGTCGTTGAATTGTTCTTCTGCATAAGCATCAGCTAGTAATTGCTCCTTTTCTTTAATGCGCTTGGCATAGCTAAGTTTTCTGATAAGAATATCTTGTAACTGCTCAGAGTTTAGAGTATCCAATAGTCTTTCTACATACTTTCTTATTTCCTGCTCTGCAATCGGGTACATGTCGCCAATAATCTGAATGAGTTGGTGCGCAATATCCTTTACCTGATTTTCTTTGGGCTTGGCCAAAATGTACTCGACCATTGGGTCCTTTACCTGTTGGTCTTCAATTTTGGTAAATCGCGGAGTGTACTGATCGTTGCCAATCTTTTCAATATCAACTTTGTATAGGTCTGATGAAATTTGCTCAAAGTCAATTTTGGTGTCTTCGTTTGAAAGTTTGAAATTCTTTAAAAGTGCTTCTTGATTCAGCAATTCTTCACCCGTTCCAAAAATGTCTCCTTGTGGGGTTTCAAGGAAAAATTGGGGAAGGTTGATTGTGTTGGCAAGTGCTTTATGTTGCTCTAGCAATCGGTATCGTTTCACTTTTTCTCCCATCTCCATAAATTGGTTTTCATCAATAGGTTGGCTTTTCTGCTTCTCTATTTCGGCCTCCATCTCTTGGTTTTGCTCTTCAGCCATTGACTCTATTTCAGCTACTACCAAGTCATTAGTAGCTACTTCACCTTCAATGTCTGGATTAAAAGAGATACGTTCTTTATCAATTTCGTCTTGCTCAGCTTCAGCCTGCTGTTCTGGAAATAAAAAAGATTCCATCGGGTCGCCACCAGATACCTTTTTTACCTCTTCAGGCATAATGTCCTTTTGACGATAATCTCTTTCGCTAAAACCACAGGCCTGTAATCCCTCCACTATATTTTGAAGGGTCTCATTAAATTTTGCAGATGCCGTTAATACATATGATACATTGAGCAATGATGCGGAATGTCTCATTACATAAGGTTGACGAAGTACTCTTCCAAGAATCTGTTCTACATCAACAGCAGAAGATTTATCGGCCAGAGAAGCCAAAATATAGGCAAACGGACAATCCCAACCTTCTTTCAAAGCATTGATCGTAATTACATACCGCACGGGGCAAGATTCATCCATTAAATCTATTCCCTTTAGCTCGTCTATATTGGCCGTTTTAATCTTGATCTGTTCTTCTGGAATACCTATTCTCAATAACTGCTCTTTCAATTTATCGAAAGTGGTATTGTCATCTTTGGTCTTAGGTTGCGCTTGAAAAAGAACTATCGGACGAATGTACTTACCTCCTTCAGACTGTTCTTTTATCGCCAGTAATTCTAATTTCCGTTGTAAGTGCAAAGCGCTATTGATGACTTCCGTTTTATCATGATGATTGTAAACAATCACAGGCAGCTTCACCATGTGTTCCTTTTTGAGCTCAATAGCTGGAACAAGACTTACAATATTGCTATTGTCTTTTGGGGTGGCCGTAAGATCAAGAAAAAAAGATGGATTGAGGTTTTGGAGCATGTCGATACTCAAATTACTTTCCGCATTATGGCTTTCATCTACCACCAAAACTGGATGAAGACTGCGGATGACATTGATGAGAGCAGTTTCATCCGTGTCTTCCATTACATGAGACTGGTCTTTATACTGACTCACAAAAGATGCGAGCTGACCATTTTCCTGAAAAACTTTCCTGTCTTCTTTATTGGAAGCCCTTAAACTAGCAAAGCTCATTACAATAATGGAAAGCTGATCTTGAACTACTGTGGGGTTAAAATTAGACCCTTGCAGCAAATCCTTTTTCTGATAAACTTCTACGCGGTGATTGAAAAGCGTGTCAAGTTTTTGACGATATGGATGCTCTGGGTTACTCAGCGCCTCAACTGTTTGATCAAGCAAATTGCTCCAAGGCACTAACCAAACCACAGCTTTAGGCAACTCACTGCCATAAGCATTGAAAATGGTGTGCAGCGCATTGCATGCAATAAAGGTTTTACCTCCAGCAGTGGGTACTTTTATACAAACATGGGCAGCATTGGGAATATTATTTTTGTAGGGCTCCATGCCTTCCCCAGTCAAAGGGTTATATGGCCCAATCTTATCTTCCCAGTATTTACTAAAAGCTAAATGGGTTTTTTTATGTTCTTGAACATACTCTAAATAAGACGCTAAGTCTTCAATTACTTTATGCTGATAGCTTTTAAGCTCCATTCTAAATTTGCTCTAAGTTTTCTATCCACTTATTGAAACGAGGACATGTTTGCCTGATTTGATCCAAGCCAATTTCTCCTGCCAACATTGGCCCCCAGAATGCTTTTGTGCTTGGCTTATTTGAGGTATAGTCTCTTAATATACGTTCAAGCCTTTTTGAAGGAGCCGTTTTTGAACCATCATTAATGTCTTCTGGGTTTTCAAAATCTCTAAAAGTGGCTTTTAAATATTCATAATCATCATATTCCTCTGGAGTGAATGATCTATCAAAAACTTCTTTATCTGCGAACAATAGGCTTTCGAATTCATGAAGCTGGATATAGGGTATAAATCTATTTCTAGTTTCTTCAATATCCCTAGACATCGCTGATTCCAATAGATCCATTCGTAGAGCTTTATTAGGAATAG
>CAXBPM010000516.1:0-2820 GCA_963977345.1 uncultured Roseivirga sp. | reverse complement strand
CCTCTGATGTGTCTGTTTTGATCTACCAAAACGAAGTTCTCGGTATGAAGAAACTCGTCCTCTGTTCTGTCGATGCCTTGGTCTTCTTCAACAAAATATGATTTTCTGCCCAAGTCGTAGATGGTTTTTCGGTCGCCTGTGAGTAGAATCCATTTGTCTGAATTGATTCCCTTGGTCTCGGCATAATCGTATAACACTTCGGGCTTGTCCCATTCAGGAGTCACGGAATGAGAAAGCAGCATGATTTCATCATCTTCCAAAAAGGCTTGTTGCACCAATTCCATATTGGAAGTCATTTTAGGGCAAATGCCAGGGCAGGTAGTGAAGAAGAAGTCGGTAACGTATATTTTGCCAGCCAGCGTTTTCTCTGTAACGGTGTCGCCTAATTGATTGATTAAGGTGTAATCTGGAATTCGGTGATAGTTCTTCAGGGAGTCGCTTCCCGGCTCAATCCAGTCGGGGGTAAAGGTAGCTTCGTGATAATAAGGAAGCGTTTCAGTTCTACTGCTTACCACTTCTTCTGTGGCTGTTTTTGAGCATGCAAAAGAGAAAATGACAAGGGTTAATATGGCTAATTTAGTCTTCATAGGTAACAGTTTCATCATTCAATTGGTAACATAAGTTGGCCCTTTGCAAGCCGAATATTCTTCCATTTTTGGCTTCGTAGTTCACGTAGATTTTTCCGTTTTCGCGCCAAGCCTTTTGAATTCCCATTTCTTTGCCGTTTTCAAGGTTGGTTACTTTAAACAACACACCAGACTGATACCATTTCTTTTGAACACCGTGCAATACGCCATTCAAATAGGTGGATTCTGATCTCAGTTCGCCATTGCTCCACCAAGAATAGCTTTTTCCTTCAAGTAGTCCTGTGGTATAATTGGCTTCGTAGCTTTTAGATCCATCGGGGAAGTATTTCATCAAAAGGCCATCACGCTTTCCCTTTGAGAAGTTCGCCAACTCGGATTGGATACCATTTGCCGAATAGCTTATGGCAGTTCCTTCAAAGGGTAAATCCTCATAAAGGAACAAGCCTTTATTGGCATCTAAAACCAATAGTTCACTGTTGATCTCGACAGCCGCGCTTTTAGATTCCGAGTTCATTCGGAATCCAAAAGCACAGATAGCTGTGAAAAATATCAGTCCTATGATGATTTTAATTGATCGCATTTGGAGTGCCTTGATAATTGCCAGGGAATAAAATATAGTACTGGTTTAAGTATAATTCATTTTGAGTATGGTAATGATATACTGCTTCTGAATGATGCTGGGTTGTGCTAGTATGTCCACCCGAAGCATCTAAATCAGTAGGGTAGGTACTTGTCGAATTACACTTTCTTCCATATAAAAAGAAGCCGTCAGAAATAATTCCAATCAAAGCACTGTCATCATTCGACCATGCTTTTGGCTCTAAATGATAATGATAACTCTGTGGCCCTGTATGTGCTCCTGTATAGTCTAATGAGGGCGCAGCATTGTCAAGCGGTACATTTGGTCCTTCTTGATCGTTGTAAATTACAGATCCACTAATTGAAATGCCAATAGCGCCTAAACCTGTTGCAGAACTACTGCTGGCTTTAGTTGGACTGGCCGGAACTCTCAAAGTATAAGAACCATTGAAGTCATCGATATTACCTGGTGCCATTTGCGCATTGGAGGTTACGGTTGGTGCCACGAATAGTGCATGGTTTGATGATGCCGCTGGTGTTCCAGTTCTTGCTGTGGTATTTGACCAATAAGGCGAAGTGTGATTTGGCAAACCATTGGTTTCGATCACTACATTACTTCCGTCAATATAAATGGTCAGGTTGTCTGTGTCAAATTCTGCAAAAGCTGTCGATAATTCTGCGTCAATTTCGGTGTCGCCTGAGTCGTCAGTGCTGCCGCAGCTTAGCGCTAGAGCGGTCATTAATAGGATTGGGAATGCTGTTTTATAATTCATCATAATTGTTTTGTTATTGGATGCTGTCGTTTTCTAAAACTTGTGGTCTGTTGAAAAATAATTGAATTTTTATTTGAGTCCCCTGTCCGTTTGGCTTGCTTAATCTACTGAAAAAGGGCTTTAGGCTTAGCGAATGGCGGTTGGGCTGCCTTGAAACTCTCCAGAAAAGAGAATGTAGTAGCGGCTCAAATACATTTCGTTTTGAATGTGGTAATGATAGATGGCTTCAGAATTATGCTGTGTTGTGCTGATGTGTCCGCCTGAAGCATCAAGGTCTGAAGGATAATCATTGGTCGATGCGCATTTTCTTCCATAGAGGAAAAACCCATCAGAAATAATCCCGATCAAAGCATTGTCATCATTCGACCAAGCCTTGGGCTCAAGATGATAATGGTAACTCTGAGGGCCAGTATGGGCGCCATTGTAGTCTAATGAAACCACAGCTTCATCTAATGGCACATTGGGGCCTTCTTTATCATTGTAAATCATAGCTCCACTTATTGCAATTCCAATTGGCCCCAAACCCGTAGAGGTGGTTCTGTTTGCTTTTTGAGCATTTGCAGGTACTCTTAATGTATATGATCCATTAAAATCATCGATGTTTCCGGGGGCCATGGCCTTGTAGCTTGTTGCGGTGGGCTCCACAAATAATGGATGGTTTTCAGCGGCTGCTCGTGTCTTTAAGGTTCTGCCTCGCGGGTCTACTGCGCTTCTTTCGGTAGTATTGGACCAATAAGGTGAAGTATGGTTCGGCATCCCATTCGATTCGATGACCACATTCTTTCCATCAATGTAAATGGTTGTGTTGTCTTTGTCAAATTCCTCGAAGGCAGACGGAAGCTGAACTTCTGCTACCTGAGGTTTGCTTCTATTCATCCAAA
>CAXBPM010000515.1:0-2822 GCA_963977345.1 uncultured Roseivirga sp. | reverse complement strand
GAGACGAAGCTTCCAAAGTCGATGGTATCGAAACCAACTTTGAGCAGTTGATTGATGTAGGCCGCTTTGGTTTCTGTAGGTATAAAATCGTGGAGGCCTTGCATGGCATCCCTTGGGCATTCAATAATTTTCATGGACTTGCTTTGAGTTACTATTTAAGACAATTGAGGCTAAAAGTAAAATCTCAGTCCATCAAGAGTAATCATACCTCCCGTTTGACGTAGATCACAACTCAATATTATTATTGATTCTCTAAACTTCCGATGACGTAGGTTCGATCGGTGCTTGGGATAACTGTGCCCCCTTCTTTCTCTAAAGTAACCGCAAAAGCTTTCACCGTCCCCTCAATGGTTTTCAGTTGTTGTACCCATGGGCTGTATTCGATGACACCAGCATCAACTGGTGCTTTGCCTTCTTCTATGGCCCAAAGTTGATATTGATGGCCCTTTGGTGGCTCTGGTAAATTATCGGCACTTAGAAAAACAGCTTTGGTATTTTTATCCCAGAAAACATTGGCGTAAGCAGTGGGAGACAAACCTGAGCCTGCCATCCTTATATGAATATTATTATCGTTTAAAAAATGAGCCATTTTCAGCTTAAGGTGATCAATTTTTTCAATTTCAGACTCAATCTTATAGGCCATACTAGAGTTCTGAGCAGCGATTTCTCTAATTTTCGCTTGGCTTTTCTTCATTTGTCCAAAGAAAAACATATTGAAAATGAGGCTTACAAGTAATAGTAAAATCAACACGAGAGACCAACGAGAGACTACATTTACTTTTTTGATTTGAATATTCGGAGAACCTTCGACCACACGTATAAAGGCTTCGCGCTCACTTGCTTCAATTTTAGACAGAGCCTCTTTCAAATCCATATTACCACGAACTTTACCTGTATTTTGATCTCCTAACTGATCCATATGAGCCTTTAGCTCTGGATATAAAGCTACCAGACGTTCAACATCTCTCCCTTCATCCACACTTAGTTTGCCTAGTGCGTATGCTTCTAAAATTCCAGATGCAATGTATGATTGAGTATTCATGAGCGCCCTTAACCTTCGTTCGTCTCTAAAAACAAAGCTATACTTTTGAAACAGGACTATAAGCCAATTGTTTGAGTATTTCGATTTAAAAGATCAGTTCGATAATTAGTTACCTCAAGGTGCAAGTCAAAATTATAATTAGTCAATATTATTCAATCAAATAGAATAGGCTAATTTGCGTCTATGAATTGGAATCTCCTTCAATCTGCTCTCCAAGGCGAATTATTTACAGACAATACCACACGAAAGCTTTACGCTACCGATGCTTCTGCTTACCGTGAACTCCCTTTGGCTGTAGCCATTCCAAAAGGTCAAAAGGATCTTGTTACCTTGGTGAATTTCGCTCGGGAGCATAAAACGGGGCTGATTCCCAGAACTGCTGGCACCTCATTGGCGGGCCAAGTAGTGGGAAACGGCATTGTAGTGGATTTGTCTAAACACTACGGAAAGGTGCTCGAAGTCAATATTGAAGAAGGTTATGTTTGGGTAGAGCCCGGAATCGTTCGCGATGACCTCAACATGCATTTAGCACAATACGGAGTGTTTTTCGCACCTGAAACCTCTACTGCCAACCGCGCTATGATTGGCGGAATGATTGGCAATAATTCATGCGGTTCAAATTCAGTAGTGTACGGAAGCACAAGAGAGCATCTACTTGAAGTGAAAACCATATTGGCCGATGGCAGTGAAGCTAGTTTTGGGCCGATGGAGGCAGATCAATTACTGCTTCGGAGTAATGCTGAAGACAAATCACTTCAGCGTAAAATCTATGCTGAAACAGTCGAGATGTTGCAGCAGCCCATTAATCAAAAGGAAATCGTTGATGGTTTTCCAAAACCAAATGTACCGAGGCGGAATAACGGATATGCGCTCGATATGCTTTTGCGTCAACGGCCATTTACCGAAAACGGCAGCCTCTTTAATCTCAGCAGCTTAATAGCGGGATCAGAAGGTACCTTGTGTTTTATCACCCAAGCCAAACTAAAGCTTACTCCGCTCCCGCCCAATCACAAACGTTTGGTGTGTATTCACTCTGAAACTATTGATGATTCACTTCGGGCAAATTTGGTTGCTTTAAAGTATGCACCATCGGCCTGTGAGTTAATGGACCATTATATTCTAGAAGCGACCAAGCGAAATGCGATGTACAAGGCCAATCGCTTCTTTGTTCAAGGCGACCCGCAAGCGATTTTGGTGGTGGAGTTAAATGGTGACACTGAAGCCGAAGCAGATGATAAAGTGAATGCACTCATTGCTGAGCTTAAAGCCTCTAACCATGGATATGCCTACCCTGTAGTTCAAGGGGATGGAATCAAGCTGGTTTGGGATTTACGAAAAGCAGGTTTAGGACTGCTGTCCAATATTCCGGGCGATGCCAAGCCTGCTCCTGTGATTGAAGATACCGCAGTAGATGTTAAAGATTTACCCGCCTACATTCGTGAATTCAACCAAATCCTTGACAAGTATGGATTGTTTGCAGTGCATTATGCACATGCTGGCTCAGGTGAATTGCACTTGCGTCCTATTCTTAATTTAAAGACGGAAGAAGGCCAAAGGCTTTTCCGCACCATTGCAGAAGAAATTGCCACGCTGGTAAAGAAATACAAAGGCTCGCTTTCTGGTGAACACGGTGACGGACGTTTACGCGGTGAGTTTCTACCTCAGATGATTGGTGAGCACAATTATCAGTTGGTAAAACAAATGAAACGTATTTGGGATCCTGAGAACATTTTCAACCCCAACAAGATTGTGGACACCCCTCCAATGGACACTTTCTTGC
>CAXBPM010000514.1:0-2822 GCA_963977345.1 uncultured Roseivirga sp. | reverse complement strand
CACAGAATCATGTTTACTTTTCGATTGGCGACCGTGGCAACCGTGATGGAAACCCGCAAGACATTACGCGTGACGGAGGGAAGGTCTATCGATTAAATGATGACGGTTCAATTCCTTCAGACAACCCTTTTGTGAATACGGCTAATGCAAAAACAGCGATTTACTCTTACGGACATAGAAACCCTCAAGGTTTGGCTACGAATCCAAAAACTGGTGATATTTGGGAGCATGAGCATGGCCCACAAGGAGGAGACGAGGTGAATATTATTGGAAAAGGAAAGAATTATGGCTGGCCATTAATCACTTATGGTGAGAATTATGGAGGTGGTGCCATCACAGATAAAACGGCCATGGAAGGAATGGAGCAACCCGTTACTTATTGGGTGCCGTCAATTGCTTCTTGCGGAATGGCCTTTGTCCAAAATGCCAAATACGCTGGCTGGGATGGCGACCTCATTGTAGGTTCATTGAAGTTCAGCTATTTGGTGCGCCTCGTAATCGAAAACGATAAAGTGGTAAGACAAGAAAATATTGCTGAAGGCATAGGTCGTGTGCGTAATGTAGAAATGGGCAACGATGGCTATTTATATGTTGGCGTTGAAGGAAAAGGACTTTACAGATTGGTGCAGAAGTAATTCAATGTCAAAACCTAGAAAAGACGAGCCGCTCAAAACGCCCCAGTATAGGGGAGGCGTGCAGGCGTTGAAGAAATTCCTTTCGGAGCAATTGAAGTATCCGGAAGAAGCATTAAAAAACAAGGTTGAAGGAGTCGTAGAAGTAGCTTATGATGTGGATGGCCTAGGTCGAATTCTCCATGTCAAAATACTTACTGGCTTGGGCTCAGGTTGCGATGAGGAAGTAATTCGTTTGGTAAAAATGCTGGTGTATGAAACGGCCATTAATAAAGGCAAAAACACCTTAACGCATAAAAAGCTAAAAGTAGACTTTAAGCTGCCTAAGCCTAAAAAGGCACCTGTGCAGTATAACTATCAATTAACCCCATCTACCACAAAACCCAGCCCTGCTAAAAGTAAAAGCAGTAATGGCGGATATACGATTACCATCAATCTCAATAAGAAGTAGGAATCACTTTAAGTGATCAATGCTTCTAGAGCTGCTCTTGAATAATATCTAAGAGCAGATCAATTTCCTTTTTGTGGGTTCTGAATGAAAGCACGGCTACACGCATGTAGAATTGGCCATTGAGCGTGGTAGAAGAAATGAAAATCCTTCCGTCTTGATGAATGGCTTTCACTACCGCAGCATTGAATTCATTGGCCTCTTTGTCCTTGGGCAGGTACCTGAAAATCACGGTTGAAAGTACTGGTGCTGGCCCCACTTCAAAGCCCATTGCTTTAATCTTGGTATAGAAATACTCCGCCAGTTCCATTTTCTCTTCCAAACAAGCCTTAAAAGGAGCTATACCATGAAGCTTAAGGGGTAACCACATGCGCATCCCCCTAAAATGCTTGCTCAATTCTGGAGAAAGCTCGGCTGGCGACATTTCATCCTGATGCATTTTAGTGTCTTGCATGTAATTGGCTTCGTAGCTGTTGGCTGCTGCCAAATGCTCAATATTTTTAATCAGCACAATGCCTGAACCATAGGGGAGGAACAAACCTTTATGTGGGTCGAGAATAACCGAGTCAGCTTTTTCAATGCCGCTCATTACTTCCTTACCCTGCGCTGTCAATTGGAAGAAACCGCCATAAGCAGCATCTACATGAAACCACAGTTGATGTTCTTCGGCAATACTGGCAATGTCGTTGAGTGGATCAACTGCGCCAACATCTGTAGAACCTGCATTGGCAATGATCAAAAAGGGCTGAAGGCCTTGCTCTTTATCTTCTAGCACTTGAGCGTTTAGCTTTTCTGGGATAACCCGATAGTCTTCATCCAAATCAATGATGCGCAAAACGCACTCGCCCAAACCACAAAGCTTAATGGCTTTTTGCAAACTGTGATGCGTTTGTTGGGTGGTATAGATCACCGTTGACTCAAGGTCTTTCCCTTTTAGCTTTTTAGCCTCTCTCGCTGTCGAAATAGCGATGAGGTTGGCAATGCTTCCGCCCGAAGTTAAATTACCTCCAAAGCGCCCTGTATAGCCAATAAGCTTTCCTGCCCAATCGATCAGTGCATTCTCCATGCGCACCGCGCCCGGAGAAGCATAAAACACGCCAGCGTAACGGTTGGAAACTGCGGCTAGATAATCGCCCAAAGCCGATTCATAAATTCCGCCACCGGGTATATAACCCAAATGACCTCCAGAAGCTGGATTGAGGCCCGGTTTATCTACTCTTTCGCCAATGAAAGGGAGAATATCTTCAATAGGGTGGTTCTGCTCGTCAATATCAAAGAAGCTGTCTTGAGCTACTTTTCCATAACTATCGTATTCGTAAGCCTTTCGGTTTTCAAGGCCATTCAGAAAACCTTCGGCATATTCAATTACCGATTTTTGTAAAGAAAGTCTTTGGTCTGCGTTGGTCTCTAAAGAAGTTAAATTCATTGCCGATGGTTCTCTTAGGTATAGCTGGCGCTAAAGTAAGGCTATAATGGTAGACTTAGAAGTTTTTTGAGTGACCTTAATACATCGCGACCTAAATCAACTTATAGCCAAAATGGATCCTCGTTGTTCTCCTTGAACGTAACTGAATCATGCATTTGGGTCATTTTTTCCAGCTGTTCGGGAGTAGCTATGTCTTGAATTTCAGGGAAAAGGATCCGTTCTTCAAAACGGATGTGCCTTTCCAGTTCTTCCTCAATTCTATTGAGGTTGCGGGCAATGTCTTCTTGGTCGTCAAAAAGCCGAGCAAGCCTTCTGT
>CAXBPM010000513.1:0-2822 GCA_963977345.1 uncultured Roseivirga sp. | reverse complement strand
AAGAAGCATTATCATATAAAAGCCTCGGTTTGAAGATTCAGACCGAGGCTTTTTTGTTTTTTTCAGACAATACAAATCTACTTCAATTGCCCCATAATCATGTTGCGGTAGCCCATTAAGGCATCTTGCGTGGCTTGAAGGTTCTCTTTGAACGCGGCCATGCCTTTAGGCTCAATATCCAGCGTAGCATTAAAAACATCTCTGTAATAGTCCGCCCAAGTATTAATAATATCTTTTTGCTCGGCAAGGTCACCTCCTTCAGCAAGTGCTTCTTGACTCAATTTCAATTCTGCTTGTAAACGCATAGTAGCTGCCATTGAAGCTTCCGAAAGCATTACGTGCGCCAAGCGATCGTTATTTTCTGTTAATGCGAAAGAGATGATCATAGCGCCAATCCCTACATTCTTCAAAGTCACAGGCGATACCTTATCGATTCTATCTTGGTCGGTATGGTAAAACTGATCGGTGAAATGCCATAACAATAAACCTGGGATATTGGCTTGAAGGAATGGCGTGTGATCGCTACCTCCTTCAAATGGATTGTAGTTCACTTCCCAATTCTTTTTCTCGCCAATCATATCGAAAACACCAATGGTTAGGTCGTTGAAGTAGTGTGGCTTCAACTGATCTTTCTTCAATGGCCTTCCACCCCACTCTGAATGTTTTTCTTTCCCACGGGTCCAGATGGCTCCTGGATCAGGCATTTTTTCGATTAAGAAAGAACCGCCAGTGATCGCAGTATTCTCTCCCACCATGTCTAAGCTCATTCCCCATTTGATGCCCTTTGCACGTTCAGCATCTTCTTGCACGTACCTACGTGTTGATACAATTTCATCACCAAAAAGGTAGGTAATGGTGCGTTCAGGGTTCACTTTTCCTGCTTTTAAAAGTCTGGCAGTTGAAGAAGCCACTTCACCTAAAGCCCCTACTCCAGTTGCGTTATCGTTGGCGCCCGGCTCTTGCACGTGTGCACTAAATACAAAGCGTTCATTCGGCAATGCACTTCCTTTTACTTCGGCAACTAAAGTCAATTCTTCTGATTCGTAAATTTTCGTTTCTAGGTTGATCTTTACTTTAGTCTGACCCGCTAAAACTGCTTTTTTTAATACTTCATGTGCCTTATAAGAAAGTAAAACACCAAAGGCTTTGGCTTCCTCATCTCTAGGAATTCCAGTAAACGAAATAGAGTTTTGGTGTTTCTCTGGTTGGTTGTAGGCTGGCAAACCGTAAGTAATTACGCCTGCCGCTCCGTGTTTTTTTACCGCTTCATTAAACGTACGCCCCGGGCTACCTTCGGTCATTACGACCTTGCCCTTCAAGTCCATACCATCCAAGCTTTCAGCTGAAACCTTTTCAACATACACTACTTCATATTCCTTTTCACCACCCGTGCTATAGGAGTAAGAAGCAATCATATTGAAATTGGTTTTCAGGTTAAGTAACTCCTCATTTCCAATTTTCAAAGATCCCGAAACTGGCTCCCAAGTAGGTCTTTCCATTGCACGTTTTTCAACTCTGTAAGTAAGTCGATCGGTTGCTTTTGCATTTTCTTCCAACACATAGCCCGCCTTTTTTAACTTTTCTACCACATGGTAAATACTGTTATTGAAACCTTCGTTTCCTGCCAATCTCCAATATTGCTGTACATAATCTACAGTCTCAAAAGCCGATTCTTGATTGAATTCGGCATCGGCCATCGTGTAGTAATCCTCAATAAAAGAGTCTAACTGCTGGGCATTGGCCTGAAATACAGACAACGTAAGCCCCAAAAACAAAATAAGTGTTCTTTTCATTTTCTATTTATCAAATACGGTTGTTGAAAGATTATCTATTCTACAAAACCCCATGTATAGAGCTTCTCGTAAATTTCTAAGCAAATCCAAGCATCTGTGGCAGCGTAACGAATTTGCTTTTCAGTCAGTTGCTCTAGCTCCCAATTGGATGTCTGGGCAGATTTTGAAATACGAATCCCCATGATCATTCCAGCCAGGTTTCTAGCGCCAATATTTTCAGCCCCAATCTCAACAAATTTCTTATTCAGATCCAAAAAGCCCTGATGATTGAACGTTTTAAGGTTATTCAAAAGGTTAAAATCATCGTCCAACCCAATACCAATTTTAGTGATTTCAGGGTTTTCCATAAAATCAATAATACACGGCAAAAGCCCAGTCTGCATAATTCTCAGTAGATACACCTTTTCTGGTGTACCGATCTGGATTAACGAAATATACCTGACTTGCCCTTTCTTAAAAGTAGGCCTTGCCTCGGTGTCGAAACCAACTGCGTTGAACTCATTGATTTCATCCATCGCTTTTTGAATGGACTCTTCTGTACTTGCTATGACCACCTTCCCTTTATAGCCAGAAAGTGGCAATTCCATGATTTCTTGCTTGGTTATTGATTTGGTAAAACTCATTCTGCATCTAGGGCTTCTTCGGTCTCTTCAGCTTTTGAAGGATCTATTTTTCTGATTTTGATATTGAGGTAAGCAAAGGCCACGGTCATTAATGGACTTATTAAATTGAAGAAAGCATAAGGTAAATAAGCCCCTGTTGCTACGCCCAAAACACCCGAATGATAGGCTCCACAGGTATTCCATGGAATGAGTACCGAGGTTACCGTTCCAGAATCTTCTAAAGTTCTTGACAGGTTTTCTGGGGCCAACCCCTTTTGCCTATAAATATCTGCATACATTCTGCCTGGCACCACAATGGCTAAATATTGGTCTGATGCCGTACCGTTAAAAAATATGGTCGTTCCAGCTGTTGCTGCCACCAAAGAACCCGTTGAGCTTACTTTTGAAATTACTGCTGCTGCAATTC
>CAXBPM010000512.1:0-2827 GCA_963977345.1 uncultured Roseivirga sp. | reverse complement strand
TCATCTGAATATTTGGGTATTTCCCTTCCCTGATCCATTGATCACGTCTGTTTAAAGCAGCCGCTTTCAACTTAATCAAAACCTTCCCTTCAGCAGGAACAGGTTTTTCCATTTCTAACAATTGAATTTTGTCTTCTGGATGATCTTTAAGAACTAGAGCCTTCATTTATTAATGCTTAATTTTCTACACAAATACATTAAGCATCCAAAACTAAGTTTGTTTTTGAAAGTGTCAAACCGTAAAATGAAATAGATAAAATGTCCAGAAAAAAAATTGTTTTTTTTGGCAATAAAAATTCAACTTGTAAATCAAATGAAATAGTATAATAATTCAACCAAAGAATAACTCATCTGGTTGAAGGCAAATCTTAAATCTAATAAGTAAATGTCAATTAAGGATCCTGGGTTTGTTTTACCAGTTATTTGGCCTGAAAGATATATCAAAACCTTTGGTACAGGCGCAAATCAACCAATACTTATTTCCGGGACAGAAGAAAAGTCAGGAATAACAGATGACTATGTAGTTAAACTGAACTCAAGCGAAAGGATGGATGAAACAGCATGCTTGAGAGAACTTCTTGCATGTTTTATGGCCATGGAGATGGAGATACCAATAGTTGAACCTGTTATTACTAACATAGAAGACGAATTTATAAGTACATTAAAGGGAAAGGATTGCTACGAACGGGTTAGGAAAAGTAAAGGCATTAATTTTGCGACTAGGTTTATTAAAAATGGTTATCAAACACTCTTACCCTCAAACAGTTTAAATACTGAACAATTAGAGTTCGCTAAAAATATATTTTGGTTTGATTTATTAATTCAAAACCCTGACAGAACTAATACCAAGCCTAACATGCTAACCAATGGGAAAGAAATAGTAATTTTGGATCATGAATTAGCCTATAGTTTTATTATGCTAATTGGAGGAGATTCGGAACCATGGATCATTACAAGAGAAAAATGGCCAGAGTTCAGCAGTCTTATTCTTTCGAATAAACTAAATAAAGTTGTGTTTAGTGAAGCGGAAATAGCAGAAAAAATCAGTAAATTAAATAATGATTTTTGGCAGTCTGTCAATAAGTACATTCCAGATAATTGGAAAAATGAGATGTACATTAATAAGATTATGAACCACATAAACCTAGTACAAGAAAACATACACAGTTTCGTTCTACATATTCAAAATATTTCAAAATGAACCGTATAACATACCAATATCAAATACTTCGATTTATGCCTGACTTGGTTTCAGAAGAATTTGTCAATGTAGGAGTTATTGTGTTTCAACCAGAACATAGATTTTTAAAGATACAGGTAATAGATAAGTATCGAAGAATAACTCAATTTTTCGATGGTATAAATGGCAATTATTTATTTAAGACATTAAAGCACTTCAAGTCTGTAATAGATAAAAAGGCTAATGAATATACTAATGAGGTTCCATTTCGCTTACCAGAGTCCCTTCATACAATTTCAAGTGAAACTCTACCTAACGATAATAGTTCTTTATACTTAACGGAAGTTAACTTAGGAATAGATTTAAATCTTGATTCTGCATTTAATAAATTATCCAAAAGATACATTTATGAATCTTTAGAGGATAGTACCACCTATTCAGATAAAGAGGTTTGGTCTAAAATCTATAAGCCATTCTTTGAAAAAAACGGAATTACAGATAGCCTTAAAGAGAAAACAATCAAAACGTCCACAGATGTCATAAAGTTTGATCATGCCTATAAAAATGGGGTCTGGAACTGTATTGAGTCTGCAAATTTTGAACTTAAACACAAAGACTCAATTGAAAGCAAGGTTTTTAAAATAATAGGGAAACTTGATGCACTTGCTAACAGCAGTGAAGATTTACAGTATCACATTTTAGCTCACCTCAATACTGAAGATAAAAAAAACAACCTTTATATTAAGAAGAAATTACAAAATCACAAAAACGGAAAAGTAGTCATAAACTTTGTGACCGAAGATGACATTCCTGAATTCATAAATAGAGTTAAAACAGATCTTCACCTTATTTAAAACTACTTTAAAAAGGAGGCTCCTCTCCACTTGGAGGTAATGCAGGAGGACTGTCATTGCCATTGGCTTTACTTTGGAAGGTCATAGCACCACCGCCACCGCCAGATTCAAAACTAGCAGCACCAGAACCCGGAAGTGATGTGCCATAACTTCCGCCAAAACCTGTAACATCCAAATCGGTAAACTTGGTGTACTTGCCAATAAACTTAAGCTGGACGTTCTCTAGCGAACCATTTCTGTGCTTAGAAATAATCACTTCACCCACACCTTGGGTTGGCATGCCGTTTTCGTCTTGTGTAATGCCGTAATATTCTGGTCGGTAAAGGAACATTACCATATCCGCATCCTGCTCAATAGAACCAGATTCCCTCAAATCGGAAAGCTGCGGACGCTTATCACCACCACGGGTTTCCACTGCCCTACTCAACTGCGAAAGTGCAATTACAGGTATGCTCAATTCTTTTGCTATATTCTTCAAGGCCCGTGAAATCGAAGCAATTTCTTGTTCACGGTTACCTCCTGAGCCTCCACCCTTAGACGAATCACCAGACATCAGCTGGAGGTAGTCAATAACCACCAGTTGAATGTCGTGCTGTTGTTTTAACCTCCTACACTTCGCCCTTAATTCAAGGATAGAAAGCGCGGGGGTGTCATCTATAAAAATGGGGGCTTTTGTTAGATTCGCTGTTTTGTGAACGAGCTGTGCCCATTCGTGTTCGGCAAGGTTTCCTTTCTTGATCTTCTCTCCTTCTAGTTCGGCTTCGCCAGAAATCAAACGATTTACCAACTGTAC
>CAXBPM010000511.1:0-2828 GCA_963977345.1 uncultured Roseivirga sp. | reverse complement strand
TTCGTTATAAGATTACCGCAACAGATGCAGCTCAAGTGCCAAACACTACCGCATTCCCATCGAGTGATTTGATAAAGATTAATGTAGTGGCAACCGCAGATCCAGTACTGTTTTACGAAAATAACTTTGATGATATTAGCGCCTCGGCTGTAGATTTTTTTGCGAGTAATAATTTTTCAATTAAGGTAGAGAGCGGTTTTTCTACAGGAGCAATTCATTCCGATCATCCTTATGCTGATGGAACAGGTAGTGGAAATGTGAGTGAATATACCTATGAATTAAGAGTGCCTATTATATTAAATGCAACTTCTGCTAAAATAAATTTTGACGAAGTTGTGTTGGTAGAGCCAGGAGAAGCAGGGTCTACTTTTGGCGGTGATGAGTTTTGGGATTATGTGATTGTTGAAGGTTCGAAAGATGGTGGAGTCACTTGGTTAACCTTTGAAAATGGCTACGATAGTAGAAATAATGCACAATGGCTAAGTACCTATACTGGCTCATTCTCTGGTGATAATTCTCTAGGCACTGGAACAGAGAGCCTCTATCAGGCACATGAAGTTGATATGCTATCTAATGGTACTTTTTCAGGGGGGGAGGAAATCTTGATTCGTTTCCGCTTGCATGCTGATGAAGCTGCTCACGGCTGGGGTTGGGCAATTGACAACTTAAGTATACAGGTAGATAATGCAGCGCCAACGATTTTACATGATCACGTTGATTATATAACTACTACATCGCCATTAGAACTAAACTTTAAAGTAACGGACAACTTTGAAGTGGGAGATGTTAACCTTGTGAGTTTCGTGAATGATCAAGCACAAGCGGATTTGAGCTTGACGCTTACGGGCGAAAATGAGTACCAAGCATTAATCGATATTTCAACATTGGGTGTTGGGGATGTAATTAGGTACAGATTGGAAGCTTCCGATTCGAAAACGCCTGATGCGAATGTATCATACCTCCCTTCGGCAGATACTTATTTCGAGATTCCGATTATTGCATTCACTGATCCCCAGGGCATTTATTCCAATGACTTTAATTCTCCTACGGATGATTTCGTTGGGAATATATTTTCCGTAAAAACCTTGTCTGGTTTTGTGGATGGAGCCATGTATAGCGATTACCCTCAGGCCTTCGGTTTGGATTTGGCTAGTACTTTTACTTATACTTTAAAGACCCCAATCACTGTAAGCGACACAAACCCCTTTGTCTCATATGATGAAGTAGTATTGGTAGAGCCAATCACTGATTATGTTGCATTTGAAGTTTCAAAGGACAATGGGACCACTTGGATTCAGTTGGATATATATAGCTCAGGTAGTGAGCCCATTACATGGCAGCAACAATTTCAAGCAGGAGCGACTGGAAGTGCTTCCTTAATTAAGAACAGATTGATTGATCTTACAGACAATTCCGAGATACAAGCTGGGGATGTCATTCTAATAAGGTTTCGATTAGAAAGGAAAAGCACCAAAACTGGATTTGGTTGGCTTGTCGATAACCTTGAGGTGCAATCGGACTTAGTCACTGCTATAGATGACGAAGTCACTGAAAGTCAGGTTCAAGTTTACCCCAATCCCGTAACCAATGGTATTCTAAAGCTAAAAGTGGCGAATATTAACGTGAGAGAAGTAGATTTTTCTATTCATCAATTCAATGGAAAGACACTAGGTGAAGCTCAAGGAAAGGTATTGGACAGTGAGAATATATTGTCTGTAGATATCTCAACGTTACCTGCCGGCCTCTATCTACTCAAAGTGGTGGAAGGGAATAGAACTTCTATTCATAAAGTGATTAAGTTGGATTAGAGCAAAAGCTATAGCCGAGAAGCGAGGCTGTCCAAGTATTTTGGAATGGCCTTCGCTATTTCTTCTCACATAGCACCGCTTTCTTCCCATCTTGGTCGGTGGTGGCGAAAATGTACAGATTGCCTCCGTCTGTCAAGCCAGTTTTCTTTCTTATTTGTTCCACAGTCATTGGGTAATTCCGAACCGTAATATTGGCTTTCATATTCGGTATGGCTTTGCGCAGTTCTTTTTTGTTGAAGCTAATTTCTCTAATCACCTTAAAACTTCTTCCAGGAAAATTGGCGACCTGTGCCTTTGAGGTATACAGATGAGAATTTACATGAAGCTTCATTAAACCAAGCCGGGCAGCAATACTTTTAAAAGCACCTGCTTTTAGAATCGCGACATTCGGCTCGTATAAGTAGCTTTCTATGCTTCCATGGGCCAAATTGGTATTTTGTTCTTGAGAATAATCGAATTCAAACTTAACCTCAGTGTTTGTCAAGTCAATGGCTTTGATGATTGGATTTTGATTTGCCTGATCATCTATTATAAAAAGGAGTTCTTTCACCTCATTGTTTACTGCAACAACATGCACTTCGGTGGCTCCTCCAAGGTCTTTCACCGCGCCTTTAATATCTAACAGCGGTGAAGTCTTCATTAATATGGATCTTCCATTGGCCTTCATTAACGGGAGTAATGAAAGCACATTAGGTTCGCAGTCTTCTATCTTGAAAACCTTCTGGTCGTGGTTTCCCCTTCGGGCTGGATCCAGAAAAATCAAATCGAATTCATCTGAAGTTTGATGTAAGAAGTCTTCGGCTTCGGCATGGTGAAACTCGGCCGAGTTTAAGCCCAAGCATTTCATATTATGTTGAGCTATTTCGACCAAATTGGCTTGTCTTTCAACATAAAAACCCTTTTTGAAATATTTTGAAAGGAAGGAAAAGTCGATGCCCATTCCCCCAGTCAGGTCTACAAATTCCTCACCCGAGAACAACGAAGCTTTGTATTCAGCGGTAATGGACGAAGACGATTGCT
>CAXBPM010000510.1:0-2831 GCA_963977345.1 uncultured Roseivirga sp. | reverse complement strand
TTTGGCAATTTGGCTTTCGTTTCTTCCACGAAACATTCAAAGAAAATCAAGTAGCGTTTGAAGAGGGCATGACCTACAATATGGGGCAACTGTTAAGTATCCCTTTAGTGCTTATCGGATTCTTTGTTTTAATCCGCGCCATGGTTATAGGTAAGAAAAAGGAGTGATCAGAAACGTGAAAAAGAGTTTGAAGGGAATAGCTATTTTAACTTTCCTATGTATCCTCAACCTAAATGGTTTTGGGCAAAACACTCCCGTTGCTGACAGTCTGAGTTCTGGCACTATCAAGGTTGGCAAAATCTACATTACCGGAAACAAGAAAACCAAGGCTGAAATCATTCTCCGAGAGCTCGATTTTGCAGAAGGCGACCAAGTTGACCTTACAATTTTCAATCAGTCAATTGTTTTAAGCCAGCAAAAACTCATTAACACTCGCTTATTCATAACAGCAGAGGTAGTTCCGCTATTTATGTCCGACACCCAAGTGGATGTCCTAATTCGATTACAAGAACGTTGGTACATTTTCCCACTCCCCATTTTTAAACTAGCCGACAGGAACTTTACGGAATGGTGGGTAAACCAAAAACGTGATTTTTCAAGGGTGAACTATGGTGTTCAGCTTTACCATTTCAACCTAACTGGCCGAAATGATAAACTCATTTTCAGAACTCAGTTTGGTTTCACAAAGCAATACGAATTACAATATCAGCGCCCATACATTAACAAGGCACAAACCTTAGGGCTTACGTTAAGAACTAGCTTCTCGAATAACAAAACAGTGGCCACCAATACAGATGGCCATCGACTCCAGTTCGAACAGTCGGATGATATTAACCGAAGGATTTTCTCTTCGAGCGGAACGCTCACTTATCGCCCTTCATTTTATAGCAGACATTCTATTGATGCAGGATTTAGCAGAGCAAGTGTTAGCGAACTTATAACCGATGCAAACCCAGACTACTTTCAGAATGGAGAAGCATTACAGAAGTATTTCCGGCTAAGCTATGTTTACTCATGGGATAACCGTGATTACTTTGCTTACCCACTTTCCGGAAACTTATTTAGAGGGGAAGTCAGTAATTATGGATTGGGTATTTTTAATGACCTTAACATGTTCTCCGTTCGTGGTTCAACAAGTAATTACTTCGATTTGGGTGGTAAGCTATACTTGGCCAATAGCCTTGAAGGATATTATAATTTCAGTGATGAAATTCCTTATATGCTCCGCTCTGGTTTTGGTTATCGTCCAGATTTCATTCGTGGCTATGAACGCTATGTAGTTGAAAGCAGTGCTTTTGTATCGAACCGAAGCGAATTCAAATACAAATTCCTTTCAGGAATTCAAGAGTTAAGCAGAAGAAGTCTAATCGACCAATTCAGAACCATGCCTTATGCGTTTTATTTAAAGGCATTTGTAGACTTGGGTTACGCTGGAGACCCAATTAACTCTACCACTAACAACTTTTTTAATAAAGAATTAATGTATAGCGCTGGCCTTGGGCTCGACATTGTTACCTATTATGACTTTGTCGTACGCTTTGAATTTAGCGTAAACAGACAGAAACAAACAGGCTTCTTTGTCAATTTCAGATCAGCACTTTGATAGTGCTTGACACACAGGTTAGCCATTTTAAATTGTGAAAAATAATTATAGCTTTTATTCCAAATATTGTATTTTTAGTTTGTGAAGATTGTATACACCGCTTTAATTGTACTCTGCTTTTCGCCTAATGCCTCAGCTCAATTGGCTAGCAGAGCCCCCGTTGGCCCACGAGCACTAGGTATGGGTGGGGTCACTTCCGTCTTTCACGATAGTTGGTCTATTTTCAACAACCCCGCTGGACTAGCAGACACAGAACAACTGACTGCCCTTTTTGCCTACAAAACCATTTTTGATTTCGCCCCTTTCAATACCGTTTCTGCTGGCATTGCGATGCCTACCAGCATAGGAAGTATGGGGTTCTCGCTATTTCGATTTGGCGATGATATTTTCAATAGTCAAATGGCAAGTCTTTCCATTGCTCGAAAAACTGGAATTATTCGCTTGGGTCTAAAGCTGAATTATTTACAGTATAATATTGAAGGTTTTGGAAGTAAGAGCACGCTACTTTCTGACATTGGGGTGGTGGCAGACCTCACTCCTCAGCTCACATTTGGTGCCCACATCTACAATTTCACCCAGTCTTCTATCTCAGCGGATAACCGAGAGAAAGTACCTACTGTGATCAGCCTTGGTATTTCATATGAACCTACAGAGGACATCTCTTTAGTAATTGAAGGAGAAAAAGACATTGACCTTGATCCAGACTTGAAGCTAGGCTTGGAGTATAAAGTAATAGAAAAAGTGAAAGCCAGAACTGGCTTTTCTACCTTAACCAACACCCATTCTTTTGGGGCAGGTTTGCAGCTCACTCGCTTCGGTTTGGATTATGGAATCCGAATTGATAGAAAATTAGGACACACGCATAATTTCGGACTAACCTTTCTAATCAATGAGTAATGAAATCTGGGTGGTTATTCATAGTAACGATTGCGGTTTTACTTCTCTGTGAAGGAAAAATACTTGCACAAAAGGAAGAACAATTTGATCTAGAATTATTTATTGAAGAACTCTTCAATCTTCAGGACGAAGACATCAATTATGAAGACCTCTATGAGTCTTTGCTCACACTTTATCAAAACCCCTTAAACCTCAACACCGCCAACGGAAATGAGCTGCAAAGTTTATACATTCTTTCTAGTACCCAGATTCAAAGTTTACAAAGTTATATTGAACAAAAAGGAAAGCTAATTACGCTGTATGAACTTCAAGTAATCGATGGTTTTGATTT
>CAXBPM010000509.1:0-2838 GCA_963977345.1 uncultured Roseivirga sp. | reverse complement strand
CATACTTGATAATAGCGTTGTCAAGTTTAAAATTGGGGTCTTCCGAGTTTTCTATCATCTGAAAAAACTCAGCGTAAGAGTAATTTTTAAACTCACCGGTTTGTGAGAACAACCTTGGGGAAGCAGACAAAAACAAAAGCAATATGAGGATAGACCTAAAACGAAGAGGGGTTTGCATAGAGTAGTTTATGGTTGTGCTGCTTAAATAAAATGGTACTGAATATACCGAAAATGCTGGCGAAAGCAAGATTGGGTTTGTTTTAGACAGGAGCGGTTGTTGGAGGTTTAATGGTGTTTGGCGTTGTGTCGCAAAGACCAAAGGATGTATAATGCATTGGTGGTCATCAAATTAATAGTTAGGTATATGTTTTTGATTGTTCTTTTCTATCTTTAATAGGAGGCAAGGGAATGATGAAGTTGGAATTATAGCCTCTATTAATATTCAACCACTTTTTACTATGAATGTATTACTGAGTTACCCTATTTTTCCCACAAGTTTTTGGTCATTTGAAAAAGCAGTGCAAGGCATTGGCAAGAAGGCCTTTATGCCCCCATTGAGTTTGGTTACCGTGGCCGCCTTACTTCCCCAAGAGTGGAACTTTAGATTAAAGGATAGAAATATTGAGCAAGTAACAGAAGAGGACTGGGAATGGGCGGATGTTGTCATGTTCTCTGGAATGATTGCTCAAAAAGAAGACTATCTGGGTCAGATTAGAGAAGCAAAAAGAAGAGGGAAACCCGTTGTTGTAGGTGGTCCATATGCTACCTCATTACCGAATGACTTCCTCAATGCTGGAGCTGATTACCTAGTATTGGACGAAGGGGAATACACCATAAGTCTATTTGTTGATGCATTTAATCGTGGAGAAAAATCTGGAATTTTCAGATCGAAAGACAAACCAGACGTTACTCTGAGCCCTGTTCCTCGTTTCGATTTATTGGATATGGATGCCTATTTCCTCATGGCGATTCAATATTCAAGGGGTTGCCCATTTCAGTGCGAGTTTTGCGATATTATTATTTTGTATGGTAGAAAGCCTAGAACAAAAACATTTAGTCAGGTAGAGCGAGAACTAGACGCACTCTTGGAGCTTGGTTGGAAGGGAGGAATCTTCTTTGTGGATGATAATTTCATCGGCAATAAACGGACCGTCAAACCATTTCTGGAGAAACTTATCGATTGGCAAACGAACAATGGTTACCCGTTCAGTTTTACCACTGAGGCTTCCATTGATATGGCACAGGACGATCAGTTACTTGAACTGATGGCGCATAGTAAGTTTTCTACCGTATTTATTGGTATTGAAACCCCAGATACGGATAGCTTAAAGCTCACCCTCAAGCATCAGAATAATAGAACACCAATGAATGAGTCGTTGGAGAAAATTGCCAAATCAGGGCTTAGGATTATGGCTGGCTTTATCATTGGTTTTGATGATGAAAAGAAAGGAGCTGGCCAACGAGTCTTTAATTTCGCGACAGAGAATGCTATTCCGGGCGTAACATTTAGTATGCTTCAAGCCTTACCGGGCACTGCTTTGTGGGACAGGCTTAAAGCCAGTGATAGGCTGTTGGATGATGCCAACCTCAATCAAACCACCTTGCTTAACTTCGTTCCCACACGACCTATTGAAGATATTGCAGAAGAGTATGTGGAGACTTTCTGGAATTTATATGATCCTAAAAACTATATGAAAAGGGTGTTTGATCATTTTATGATGGTGGGGCAAGCGGAAGTACATCGCAATCCAGAGTTGAGGAAAAAAATGGCCAATAAGCACAAAACCGACTTCGACTTTAAAGGAGTTATGTTTGGATTGAAAATGCTAGCTAAACTTGGTTTTATAAGAAGTACTCGTTTTGTGTTTTGGAAATACCTGTTCTTAATGTACAAGCGTAACCCAGGTGGAATTGGGAACTTCTTTACTTTTGCTGTCTTTATGGAGCACTTCTTACCGTATAGAAAAATGGTAAAGAAGGAAATTGAAGAGGCGCTTAAAGAAAGAATGGATGGTAAAGTACAGATAATGAAACCAATGATTGAGCTTTCAGAAGACAACGAGAAAGACATTAAATGGTATCAAGCGAGCTAGACCTTTTGGATTAATAGCGTTTATCTAAATAACCATTTTACATGGCAGGAATAAAAAGGAGTCTTCGGGCTCCTTTTTTCATGTAAACAACCAGGCCCAATAGATTAAAAAGGCTTGAAGTGGAAGCCTTACCCAAAGGGCGATAATGTACCATGTCTTTTTCACTTTATTCGTTTGGAGCATATGGATATTGGCTGGAAAAACCCCAATGAGTACCGCAATAATGCCCCAAGCACCAATGGCCTGTGTTGAAGGGAAGAGTAGTAAGGCACCAAAAACAATTTCGAAAACTCCGCTTAAATAGACCAGTGGTAGATGGTAGGGGAGGTAACGCGGCATAATCCTGAGGTAGGCCTTAGGTTTAATGAAGTGCATGATACCTGCCAAAATGTACATGACACTCATAATGTAAAGTGAAGAATTTTCCATAGTTATTGATGCATTCAATTAGCTAAATATAAGCCAAATCAGCTGAGTATTGAATAAGATTTGATCTAGGGGTAGTGAAGTCCTAAAATAACCGACCCGAGGCATAGTTAATTCCAGCGCTTGAAATGTTGAATTTAGAAACCAATGCAATTACCTTAAGCCTAGCTTCAATTAAACTTGATTCACGAGAGTTGACAAGGAAAAGTGAGCTTTCACCTATGTCAAACTTAATTTTCTCACCTTCAAGCAAGCGGCCATAGTTAAGTATTGCTTCTTTATAAATTTCTACTTGTTCTCTTAAGGCAATATGCTCATT
>CAXBPM010000508.1:0-2838 GCA_963977345.1 uncultured Roseivirga sp. | reverse complement strand
GCCATTGAAGCCGTAGAAATAATGCAGTTTGAAGAGGGGAGTGAAGGTCTTATAGATCAGGTTAATCTATTGAATGAGTCTGCCGAACACTACGTTATTGTAAGTAGGGGTTATTCAACAGTTTTTATTTTTGATAAACAGGGTAAGTTTATTAGGGATTTTAATCACAAGGGGAATGGACCAGAGGAATATCAGCCTATTTTAAATTTATGGCAAGAAGGAGATCATATTGTAGTTTACAGCAGTGCGAATAATAGAGTTTTGAAGTACGATCATGAAGGAAATTTTATTGCTGCCTTCAAAATGGAGTATCCCTACACTAATGTCTTTCCTCAAAAGAATGGCTATGTCGCAAACCTCAATACAGACGACCTAGATGACAGGCTCGTATTTCTGGATGAAAATTTCAAAAGGAGATCCACTGCCCTTCCGCATTTTGCAAGACAAGATTTTATGCAATTCACTTTCAACACTTTCAATGAGTATAAAGGAAACGTAGATTATAGGACAGTAATGAGTGATACTATTTTTTTGGTAGAGGGAGACCAAGTAAGGCCTCTGATTAAATTGGATTATGGCGATAATTGGCTTTGGGAAGATCCAGCCATATTAGGCGACTATGAGAAAGCCATGGGACTACTTAACACCACGGAAAAAGTATGGATGCTTTGGTCTCATTTGGTGGGTGAAAGGTATCTATATCTTAGGTCGGGTCTTGGTTTTGGAAGTGAGCTCAGGAGTATAGTCGATCGGAAAACTGGTACTCAGTTTGCTTTGAATATTTCTAAATCAGAAAAGGAACTCTATACGTTTACGCCTATAAAATGGGAAGGTGACAGGCTATTGGCCTCTATGGCATCCTATGATGCTGTTGAGATCATTGAGAAATTAGCGCCAGGGCAAGTTGAATATAGAACAGGAACAACTCTTGAAGGGCTGGAATCAAACGAAAACCCAGTTTTAATGTGGGTGAAGTTTAAGGATTTCAACTAGAGCGCGATAAATACAACACAGACTTCATTTCAATACAACAAAAATCCCCAGCCTATTACTAGACTGGGGATTAATGATTCAATCAAATTATCTTTTTATTGTTTGTCGGCTGTAAAGCTGGCACTCATATATTCACGGTTCATACGGGCGATATTCTCTAGGCTAATGCCTTTAGGACATTCCACTTCGCATGCTCCTGTGTTTGAACAGTTACCAAAACCTTCATCGTCCATTTGTTGCACCATATTCAATACACGATCTTTTGCTTCTACTTTACCTTGAGGTAATAGTGCAAACTGCGATACTTTGGCAGAAACAAATAGCATGGCCGAAGAGTTTTTGCATGACGCTACACAGGCTCCGCAGCCAATACAAGTAGCGGCATCAAAAGCCTTATCTGCATCCGCCTTTGGAATTGGAATAGCATTGGCATCTTGGGTGTTTCCTGAAGTGTTCACACTCACAAAACCACCAGCGGCCATAATACGATCAAAAGCACCTCTATCCACAACCAAATCCTTGATTACAGGGAAGGCCTTTGCTCTCCATGGTTCGATATAAATCGTTTCACCATTCTTGAACTCACGCATGTGCAATTGGCAAGTAGTGATTTCTCTACCTGGCCCGTGGGCTTCGCCATTGATAAACATTGAGCAGCTACCGCAAATACCCTCTCTACAATCATGATCAAAAGCAACTGGGTCGCCCCCATCGTTGATCAGTTTTTCATTGAGAATATCCATCATTTCAAGGAAAGAGCTATCTGGAGAAATATCAGATACCTGATAGCTTTCCATCTGGCCTTTTGCCTTATCGTTCTTTTGTCGCCAAACTTTCAGTGTTAGATTCAATCCGTTTGCTGTTGACATATTTTCTGATTCTTAAATTCTTAATTATTTGTATGAACGGGTTTTGAGCTCGATGTTCTCGTAATTCAAAGTCTCTTGGTGCAACACAGCGTCTGCTGGTTCTCCCTTAAACTCCCAAGCCGAAACATGAGTAAAGTGCTCATCATCACGCATGGCCTCGCCTTCCTCTGTGCTATGCTCTTCACGATAATGACCTCCACAAGATTCTTCTCTCAACAGCGCATCTCTAGCGAACAACTCACCCAATTCAAGGAAGTCGGCCACACGACCTGCTTTTTCCAGTTCAGGGTTCATACTGTCGGCACTACCCGGTACTTTCACTTCTTTCCAGAACTCCTCACGGATTTCTTTGATTTCAGCAATAGCCTCAGTTAAGCCTTTGGCATTTCTGGCCATCCCTACTTTGTTCCACATTACTTTACCTAAGCGTTTGTGGAAGTAGTCGACCGATTTTGTTCCTTTATTATTAATAAAGAATTCAATTTGTTCGGTTACTTCTTTTTCTGCCGCTGCAAATTCTGGTAAGTCCGTAGAAATTTCACCTGTTCTAATGTCGCTGGCCAAATAATCACCAATGGTGTAAGGCAATACAAAATAACCATCGGCCAAACCTTGCATCAAAGCCGAAGCTCCTAGTCGGTTAGCACCATGATCTGAGAAGTTCGCTTCACCAATGGCGTAACAACCTTCAATCGTGGTCATTAAGTTATAATCAACCCAAACACCGCCCATGGTATAGTGAACCGCTGGGTAAATTTTCATTGGTGTTTTGTATGGATCATCAGCAGTAATCTTCTCATACATTTGGAAAAGGTTACCGTATTTTTTCTCAATCACATCAACACCAAGCTCCTTGATTTTCGCATCAGAAGCATCGTGAATATGATGAATATTGGCTTGTTCTGTTCCATAGCGCATAATTGCTGAAGAGAAATCCAAGTAAACTGCTTCACCCGTCTCGTTCGTCCCAACACCG
>CAXBPM010000507.1:0-2841 GCA_963977345.1 uncultured Roseivirga sp. | reverse complement strand
GATATTTCGCGATAGAGAAATACACGACCGCGAGAATCCGTTTGTACTAAGCACTTCCCCTCCAAACCAACAGACTCTCGCGGTTTCGTTTTTCAAACTTCAACCTCAGAGTGACGGTAAATTGTAGGTCTCCCCGTTCTTTGCGGTTAAGAAACCAATTCCCTGAAATACCACAAAGACCAAAAGGTTTATTAATTTAGGGCTTGCCAATGAACAAGTCTACATTTAAGCTCCGCCCCTTTTTATACAGTCTCTTCATATTGATTGCCTTGGTGATTATTACAGACTTTGCTCTACCAGGAAAAGCCTTTACAGATCAGGTGATAAAAGTCCAAGCGGAACGACAACAGTATTACAATGCCGCCCAGAACTACCATTATTCATACAAACTATCTACTGGGCAACACGATTTTTCAGTATCGGAAGATTTTGCGAAAACAGTCAAGGAAGGTGATACAGTGAATTACCGTCTTTCGCGCCTATTCAAGGAAGTTAATCGTTATCACCTAAGCACAACTGAAAGCATTCACACAGATTCTTTAAGGCGGTATTCTGGTCTTATACTTCCATTACTGGTGCTCTTGGTCATGGGACTCGCTTATCGACATGGAAAGAAAATGAGTGCGCTAATTTTTGTTTTACAAGCACTTACCTTAGGTGATTTGGTGTTTTTGATGATGTGATGAAAAGCTTAGATCGTCATTATTGAGGGGGGATCGAGTAACGATTACCTCTGACAGATTGCCGCGTCACAAACTTCTGCTCCCGCAAAGTTTGCTTCTCGCAATGACGATTACTTTTAGCGCTTACTCTACTAATAATCAGAGTATTATGACTTAAGTATTAAAGCTCAACCTCAGAGTGACGGTAAATTGTAGGTCTTTGCGTTTCTCAGCGTTCTTCGTAGTTAGCATACACTTGCGCAAGTCAACCTCTTCCCCTTCTACGCCATAAGACATAAAAAAACTGGCGAAGCATGAGCCTCGCCAGTTTAATATCTGATTTTTAATTGCTTAACTACTTATTTCCGCTTGTCTTCTCTTTATTCAAGCTTGCACCTTCTACAGTGCTGTTGGTTTCGTCTACCAATTCATAACCTAAAGTTCTTCCTTTAAGTGTTGCTGGTAATCCGTTGGCCATCCAATCTGGCATTGGTGCACCTTTCAGGTAATGATCGAAGAATTGCCCCATTCTGATAGAAAGGTCTACTCTGTTTTTACGCTGAACAAGGTTATGATCTTCGCCATTGTAAACTACTAACCAAGAAGGTTTTTGCAAACGTCTAAGCGCCATGTAGTACTCAATACCTTGGTACCAAGGCACAGATCCATCCTCATCGTTGTGCATGATGAATAGTGGTGTATTTACTTCATCCATTCTAAACAATGGAGAGTTGTCGATATAACGTGATGGAGTTTCCCATAATGTTCCACCCAAACGACTTTGCGTTTTCTCGTACTGGAACATACGGCTCATTCCGCTACCCCATCTTACACCACCGTAAGCTGATGTCATGTTTACAACAGGAGCACCTGCACCACCAGCAGCATACATATTGGTTTTAGTTACTAGGTAAGCCACTTGGTAACCTCCCCAGCTTTGACCTTGAATGGCCATTTTGCTTTTATCTACAAAACCCATGTTCACTACAGCATTAGTAGCTGGAACAACATGGTTATAAGCACTTGGCCCAGGGTAACCCAACTGATACTTAATGTCTGGCACTAGTACCAAGTAATCATTACTCACATAATATGGAATATTGATAGTACTTGCGCTTGGCGCTGGACTTGGGTGACTATGTAAACTGTTGGTTCTTCTTTCGTAGAAATAAACAATCATTGGGTATTTCTTATTCGGGTCGAAGTTTTCAGGCTTGTAAAGAATGGCTTGCATTTCTTCTCCATCTTCTAATGAATTGAACTGGATAAGCTCAGCAGAACCCCAATTGTATGGCTCTTCTTGTGCGCCAACATTGGTGAGTTTTTTAAGACCGTCCATTTTGTAGCTATTGGCTACATACAACTCACCGAAATCTTCATAAGTAGATTTCGTGAAAATTATGCGGTCTGAATCTTCAGCTTTGATCAATCTACCGAAGCTTACATCTTCCATCACCACTTTGCTTGGGTTAGCAGCTTTTGAAAGGTTGGCAGTATAAAAACCATCTTGCATTGTCCATTCGTGTGTTGCAGAAAGCAATACAGGTGCTTTCATAGAAATGAATTTATCATCTCTGTTTAGCGACTGGTATCTGAAGCTGATATTGCTCTTACGACCAAAACCATTGGTTACATTTTCTGGTGCTACTTTTCCTTTTGGATCAATTTTCCAGATATCGAAACGATCGTTAATAAAGAATGCTGCATCTTTTTCGCTCCATCCAGCGCTTCCGTAAGAACCAGCCATAGAAGGAGAATCGTGCAATTCATTGGCGAAACTCGCATCAATACCTTCAGTTAGGTTTCTTGTGGTTTCAGTAGCAACGTCCATTGCAAACCAATTTTCCATTTCTGGATCATACCAAGTAAGGAAGTTACCCTCTGGTGACAATGACATAAAGCCTCTACCTGCTTGCATCAGTAACTTGGCTTTACCTGTGTTCACATCAACTTTATAATAATCTCTAGGCTGTTGAGTATCCCAAGTAGACTGAACTCTATACGATTGGTCATCTGTGGCCAATACAAAGTTTCGGTCGTTTTCAGCATCAATATAAATGTTCTCGAGGTACGGAGTACCCAACTGAACCATCTTCATTGATTTCAAATCCATCATTACATCGAAAGACTGATTCTTATCTCTGTTGGCTCTTAATTTCTGCATTGGCTGGATATATGG
>CAXBPM010000506.1:0-2856 GCA_963977345.1 uncultured Roseivirga sp. | reverse complement strand
CTTAGTAGTGCTCGGTCTTTCAATATATACGTTTGTGGAAATGCTCAATACCGATGTAATTGTAGATAAACTGGAGTGGGCTTTTTACACCCTGATTGGTTTTATTACCATGTCCCTGCTTAAGATCTACAACTGGAATCAAATGGATAAAAATGCCATGCTCAGAGAAATCAAACGACTTGAATTTCAGGTGTCGTTGTTGGGGAAGAAGGGGTAGGGAGTTATCAATTCTCACTGGCGCGTACTTGCAGTGCGTGTTTTTTAATACTCTGTTATTATGTTTTTTTCACTAAAAGAGCATTGTAAATAGCTAATTGATAAATGTATTCTCTAGTTTGGATAAGGTTAACTCAGAACAAGGTAAACAGAATGTGTTGTTTTTTACGAATAGGAAATAACAAGTAGATCCATCAAGTTCTTGTGAAACTTTATATATGTGCCCAGCTTCATGTTTGAAATCAAATCTAAAAGGGTCGCCATCTATATGAGCGTAAATTGCTAAACCAATAAGGTTCCTATATTGAGCAATATGCTTTTCTAACTTGGCTATTGTAGTATTTATATCTGCGGATAAAAAGAAGAGAAAATCTGTTTTTATATAAATCAGTCCAGGGGTTGACTCAGGTATTTGTTTTGCTTCTTCATGGATTTTATAATTAGAAATCATTCTATCAGTAAAGTCATATGAAGTTTCAATACCTTGAAAGCTCTGATAAAGAATGCCTTCTTTTGGTGCTTCAGGATGTATTACAAGCTCAAAGTATTTATCACTTAAGGATTTTGGACTCATGCTCTTAATTACATCATTTTTGAGTTGTTTTATCTTGTTACAATAATCACTCATCATCTCCTCTGGTACGGGTAAGATTTGGTTTCCAGTACAAAGGAGTATTGGAGGAGTGTCAGAGATGATGCTGCTAAAGTGATTATATTGTTTTGAGTAATCTTTTATCTTATCACTTGAGTATAACCTTGATACTTCTATAATTACCTCCTGACCGTTTTCTTTATCAATCAATTTGATATCTGCATGCTTTTGTTGTGTATCAGGCTTCTCAACGATAAACTGTACATGAAAGCCACTTTTAAAAAACGGCTTTGAAATCCAAATGAACGGTATTCCTTCTTTCTCGCATTTATCTAGTTTGATAAGTTTAGACAGTAAATGGTCATAATTACAATCTTGTTTTTTTAAGTCTTGTAAGAACTCTCCTAAATAAATTAACCTTAAGGCTGAACTCACTATCCTATCAGAAATGAGTTGATTGATAGGGTGATTCTTGCTAGAGGATTTAAGAAACCCTTTACCCAATTCGTTTTTCAGGAAAGCTAAAACATTTGCTAACCGTTGTCTAAACTCATCGTCCAAACCAGGGTAAACAGCTGAGTATTCAATGAGTTTGTCCCAGTGTTTATGATCACCAGAATTCTGAAAGATTTTGAAATATTGACTACTCAAGAGTGCTTTAAATTTTTAGGTTAATTCATATTTCCTCAATTTAGTAAGTGGAGATCATTTATACCACATAAATGACAATGGGTGATTTTTTCTGAATAGAAAATAAATTGACTTTGTAATATTATTTTCTCTCATAGGTATGTACACGCAGGGCATGCCAACTAAATGAAGTACTTGCTGTATAATGGAAAATTGAGGTTTTATGTTCCTCTTGTTAAACCAACCTAAAAATTAGCATCCACACTAATATTATAACACCCAAGAAATAGGCGATACTTATCCCTTTTGCAATTTTATAAGATGTTTTTTCTTCTCTGTCCTTACCTCGTTTAATGATGATTAATGCAGATTTCTTAGTGCCGAAGAAGTAAAAACTTAAAATCGAAAAGGATAAAAAGAAGCAGCTAAAGATCCATTTGTTTTCTTCTGGGGCAGAGAAGGTGAATACAAGGAGGTTAATGAGCGTAAATAAGATACATGTTTCAAAAGATCGGAAGTACCTTTCATAGGCAAAAGACCAAGGAGAAAACCGATCTAGCCGTTTTTGAAAAATTCTCAATAAAACATGAGAAGCTGTAAATAAGTCTTTTGTGAAAATCCAGAGTGTTTTCATTTGGTTTGTCCTAAAACAAAAATAGCACAATCAATTGATTGTGCTATTCGTGGGCCCACCTGGGCTCGAACCAGGGACTTTCTGATTATGAGTCAGATACTCTAACCAGCTGAGTTATAGGCCCAAGATCTTATTTAAAGCGGCTGGTTTTATGTTGCAGCTATTCTGAAAAACGAACAGGCTACATTGTGCTTTAAACCCTTTGATTTTGGGAGTGCAATGTTACATATTTGCGATTAATTAAACAACAAAACATGACGCCAGATTTAAGGAATATAGATTCAATCATTTTCGACCTAGGTGGGGTAATCATTAATTTAGATGAAGCCGCAACCATTAAGGCATTTGCTGAAATCTCTGGGCGTACTGAAAATGAAGTACTTGAACTGTCGAAAACAGCTGAATTTTTTAAGCTTTATGAAACTGGCCATATTGACGACCCCACTTTTAGGGCACATTTAAGGGAGTCATTAAATGTATTTTCTGAAGACAATGTTTTAGATGGTGCTTGGAATGCCATGTTGGGTCAAATTCCACTGCACAGGTTAGAGAAACTTGAACTGCTTTCTCAAAAATATAAGCTCTTTGTGATGAGCAATACCAATGATATCCATGCGAGGTTCTTTCTCAAGCTTGTCGACTTGATTTCTCCAAATAAGTCGTTTCATGAGTATTTCACTCAAGTTTACTTTTCTCAGGAAGTAGGGGAGCGCAAGCCTAATTTTGGCGCATGGCAACCTATCCTTAACGATCATCAACTAGACGCTTCGCGCACCTTGTTTAT
>CAXBPM010000505.1:0-2859 GCA_963977345.1 uncultured Roseivirga sp. | reverse complement strand
ATTCTCTGGCAACTGTAGAGATGATTTTCTTTTCAGTCATGGTTTTTACATCCATTGTATAGATGTCACCAGATCGCTCAAAGACTATTTTAGATTTGTCTTTATTGTATTGGTAATTGGAGGGAAAGCCCTCGCTGGTGTCTTCCACTTCTTGTGGGTTATTGCCATCTAAACCTACCTTATGGTTGCTTGGAAATCCTTCTCCGCTAGGGTTCCACATAAAATAGATGGTCTTGCTATCCTTAGACCACTGAGGCCTTGAAGGCATAATGCCCACAAATTGGTCGGGCTCTTGCATAAGTTCTTCAACCGTGAGTTGAGTGAGTGGCTTTTGTTGGGCAAAACCTAAGAAGCCTGATACGATTAAAAAGCAAATCGTTAGTAAAAATTTCTTCATGGTAATAGATATTTGATTATCGACTTTCATTTTTTCAATGGGATTTGAAACCAAACAGAGCAAATCGCATAGTTTAGTTTGAACAGGGAAAAATAACTAAAAAAGATTCAATTGAGGTTTAGCTTTTTATGAGAGGTAATTATCGAAGGTGGGGTCGATGAAAGGGATTGAAATCCCGAATTGGGAGGTGGCGAAGCCTAATGAAATTTGATATAATTAGAAAATCGGCTCATTTAGGTTTTTTAAACAGATCAGGTATCTGTGGCATGAATTCCGCAAGGTTTGTTCGCATGACTATGAAAAAGAGAATACTAATTCTAGACGATGAACCTTCTACTAGACTTCTGTTGAGACATTTCTTTTCAAAAGGCTATGAATTATCTATTCATGAAAACGGATTGAAGGGATTGGATTGGTTAGAAAAAGGTAATAACCCTGATTTAATCATCACCGATTTGGAAATGCCTGAAATGGATGGTTTTGAATTTATTAATAGGATTTGTAGTGATGACAGATTTCGTGGCATTCAGATTCTTGTCACCTCAGGTTTGGAGGAGATCGAAGCGAGAAAAAGGATAAAGTATAACTGTTCTTATCTCCAAAAATCGGATCAACTTGTATCTCTTAAAAACCAAGTGTCTAAAATGCTTAACGAAGCTGAAGCCTGAGTTATATCCCTTCGTCTTCCATTTCCTTTAGATAACGGTAAATGCTCGACTTACCAATGTCGAGTTTACTTGCCACCAACAATACATTGTCATCGTGCTTATCTAGAAAATGCCTAATGATCTTGAAGGTGTAATCCTTCAATGTCATTTCATCCATTAAAAACTGACCTTCCTTAGCTAACGAATTGAAGGTGATGTCTTCTTCTTCAATTTGATTGTTGTCGCACATTACTGCCGCCAATTCAATGATAGACTTGAGTTCACGAACATTGCCCGGATAGCCATATTTTAGCAGCTTAGTTTGAGCACTTCTGCTAAGATTAACCTTCCCTAGTCCATTCTCTTTGGCAAAATTGGTTAACAAATGACGCGCGATTAGAAGGATATCTTTATCTCTGTCTCTCAATGGAGGTAATTCAATCGGGATACCGAGCAACCTGTAGTACAAATCTTCTCTAAAGGTTCCGTTTTTGGCTTCTTCAGCAAGGTTTTTATGAGTAGCTACTAAAATTCTTACGTCAAATTTTACAGCCTCATTTCCCCCAACACGATTCAATTCTCGTTCTTGAATTACCCTTAAAAGCTTGGCTTGGAGGTTAATGTCCATTTCGCCAATTTCATCCAAGAATATAGTGCCACCATCTGCTTCTTCAAACTTTCCTTTTCTGCGGGCCATAGCACCCGTAAATGCTCCTTTTTCGTGTCCGAATAATTCGCTTTCAATAAGGTTGTCCGGAATTGCAGCAATGTTTACTGCCACAAAAGGCTTCCCTTTTCTGGTAGAGTTATAGTGAATGGCCTTGGCAATCACTTCTTTTCCTGTCCCTGTTTCACCAGTAATAGAGACAGTGATGCTGGTTTTTATGGCTTTCGCTAATAGTTTGAATACGTTTTGGATTGCTTTACTTTCTCCAATAATACTTTTCTCAAACTCGTATTTTTCGCCAATTTCTTCACGCAAGTGAATGATTTCTTCTTTCAGGGAAGCATTTTTCTTGGCATTATTGATGGCATTGAGCAGCCTGTCTTTGGTTTCTTCGTCTTTGGTAATGTAATCGTAAGCACCCACCTTTAGCAAGCCAATAGCAGTGTTAATATCTTCTTGTGAGGAAACTACAATAACATTGGTTTCGGGATTATTGCTTTTAATGGCTTTCAATACCTCGTCCCCGGTCATGTCGGGCAACGAATAATCGAGAGTAACCACCGAAGGGTTCTCATTTAAATGAGCAATACAGTCTTTGCCATTAGAAAACACCTTAACCATATGGTCAGGGTTTAATTCTGCAATGTATTTGAGTAATTTTTGGTAGACGGGATCGTCTTCAACAACAAAAATCTTTACTGGTTCCGGTGTATATTCCATTAAAAAATCTGGCTGACGTGTTTGGCGAAGTTATTAATTAAAAAGGCTTAAAAAAACACCTTCGAAAGGTTTAGTCAATACTAATTATTTGCTAAGGCTACTTTATAAGTGTCGAGCGCCCTTTGTCGGGCAAACTTATGGTCAACTATCGGCTTGGGATAGTTTTGAGTACCATATTCTGGTAGCCATTTTCTGATGTAATTCAATTCTGGGTCGAATTTTTTGGTCTGAGATTCAGGGTTAAAAATGCGAAAATAGGGTTGAGCATCGGTACCTGTTCCGGCCGCCCATTGCCAACCACCGTTGTTTGACGCTAAATCAAAGTCGAGTAGTTTTTCGGCAAAATAAGCTTCGCCCCAACGCCAGTCGATAAGCAGGTGTTTGGTTAGAAAACTGGCCACAATCATTCTTACTCTATTGTGCATAAA
>CAXBPM010000504.1:0-2875 GCA_963977345.1 uncultured Roseivirga sp. | reverse complement strand
CTTTCTCCCAATCTTACTAGTATTTCGCTGAGCCAGAACTCATTTTGTTTTATCTTCGCAGCCTTAAGCACAATGAAAATACTACTTAAAATTTATTCTGTCTACGGCCTCGTTATTTTTGCGTTGGTTTTCATTGTCTTACTGCCCTTTTTTCTGCTGGCCATTTTCGTAAAACCATTGGAGAAAACTGCTGGTTTTCTCAACCACGTTTGGGCCAGAATGCTCTTCTTCTTTCTCTTTTTAAACCGATCTAAAATTGTTTACGAAGAAAAGCTAAGCCGAAAGCAACGTTATATTTTCTGCGCCAATCACTTCTCTTTTCTGGACATCCCAACCATGGGGCTCATCAACCATAACTATAAGTTTATTGGAAAAAGCTCATTGAGGAAAATTCCATTATGGGGTTATATGTACAGCAAGCTCCATATTTTGGTGGATCGAAATAGTTTAAGAGATAAACATGCCAGCTGGATAAAATGTAAGGAAGCCGTTGCGAATGGTTATAGCATTGCCTTTTTTCCCGAAGGAGGTATTGCAAGTAAAAACCCACCCGAATTGGCCCGTTTTAAGGAAGGCAGTTTCAAAATAGCGGTTGAAGAACAAATCCCAGTTGTACCGGTAACAATTCATAACAATCATCTACTTTTACCCGACAAAAAACCCTTAATCATGCACAGAGGTACTATTTCGCTTAAAGTGCATAAACCCATTTGGCCTAACGGCACCGATGATTTGGCAATACACGAATTGAAGGATAAAGTACGTTCGGTAATAGAAGAAGAACTGAAACTGACACACCATGCAGGTAGATAAAAAGACATTGCACCAAGTGGCGCATTTGGCCCGACTCAACATTAAGCCTGAAGAAGAAACTCAGCTTTTGAATGACATGAGTGAAATTTTAACTTGGGTGGGAAAGTTGAATGAGTTAGATACCGAAGGCGTTGAGCCGTTGACTCACATGACAGAAGAAGTGAACGTTTTCAGAAAAGACAAAGCGGAAATTAGTATTAGCCAAGAACAAGCACTAAAAAATGCTGCGGTCAAGGATACTCAGTTTTTCAAAGTACCCAAAGTGTTAAAATAGCATCCTTGGAAAATCAAAAAAACCATCTTCTTTTTAAATACTTTAGCCATTTCACTTGGTTAACAGTTGCCATTGCAGGAATACTACTTCTATCTACATTTTTCATAGGAGATGAATTTGTTTTGCCATGGATTACCGACACAGAGTACGTTAAGTCGCCCTTGTTTTTAGAATACTTCTCTATTAACGGGAAGCCAATGGGTTTTGAGCTTGACCAGATTGTAATCTGGCAACAGTTTAAAACTGGGCGTTACCTGTTTTTAGAATGGCCAGAATATTTACTGTTCGCAGTTACGCTCATCGGTTTTGTGGTCATTACAGTAACAATCACGTACTTGGAGCGCTTCTGGTATTTGGTCTGCGCAGGCATCATGGTGTTTGTCTCCATTAACTTTGGTTTAGACGAATTGGCCATAAACGATCAATATTTCGGTTATGTATTCATTGGCAGCTTTCTTTTGTTGAGTTATTATTTTCAAAGCATTAAAACCAACACCAGTTTTGCAGTAAGGTTAGCCGCTTCTTTTATCCTATTTGGGGGCTTTACTTTGGTTGCATTATTTTTATCACCTATTGCCCACCCTACATTTGTATGGCTTTCTTACGGCCTACTCGCTCCTCTTATTTTAGCAGCTTTGTACATTTTCTTTGTGGCTGGTGATAACTTCTTTTACCTCTTTAAGATCTCTACCCAGAATGCACCATCAGGCAAAAATGCCTTGATCCATTTTCTAGTGATTGGCGCAGTCTACATTCTCGTGCTCGTCTTGCTGTTTTTAAATCTTACTGAACAGATTTCATTGGATATCATCTTGATTAATCCTTACACGATTTTATTGGTTTCGGTTGTTTCAGGCTATTTTGTTTTGAACACCAAACTAGAAGTGGTTGAGGCGCAAATACCGTTTTTATTGATTAAGAATTTGCTCTATCCTGCTTTGGCGGCCATCACCTTAGCAGTTATAGCTTATGCTGAAATCACAGCAAACGATTCGTTAACCGCGGCCATTAAGATGATGATTGTAGCTCCACATTTAGCTTTCGCTGTGGTGTTCTATATGTATTGCTTCATGAACTTTACCCCAGATTTACTGGCCAGTAAACCCGCTTGGAAATCTTTTTTCAAGGGAGAAAGAGCGCCATTATTGACTGCTAGATTAGGCGTTATGTTCTTTCTGGTTGGTGTGCTCTTCTTTTTAGAATATCGGCCTTATTACCAAATCAAAGCTGGGCAATACAATGCCTTGGGTGCATTGTCAGAAAAAATTGAGAACGACCTTTTAGCTGAGCAGTATTACAAGCAATCCATATTCTACGATTACTATGGGGTTCGTGCTAATTATGGACTAGCCATGATCGAAAAGGCCAACGGGAATCCTGCCCAGGCAACCAAAAGGTTTAAAGAATCTATTTTAAGAAGTGAAAACCACAAACCAGCACTGGCGCTTGCCCAGTATTACTCCGATCAAGATCAACTGTTCAATAAACTGCTTTCGCTAAAGGAAATAGAAAACGGACTGGATGACCAAAGAGTCGTGAACAACTTGGCCATTGCTCATTACGAGTTTTCCCATTTGGATACCGCTTTAATATTGCTGGAAAGGGCTTATCAAAGCGAATCAACTCCTATAGTCGCCAGTAACTTTCTAGCTTTGGACTTATCTCTAAAGGAAAGTCTTGATGGTGATTCAGTCCTGCAAAGCACTGCCCATTTTGAAGATTACCGAACCCTCACCAACCGACAGGCATTTGCCAATTCTACAGATGTTCAGCCTGAATTGAAGATAA
>CAXBPM010000503.1:0-2878 GCA_963977345.1 uncultured Roseivirga sp. | reverse complement strand
GCATGATGGATAAGCTTTCAGTGAAACTCAAAAAAACCAGATCAGAGCTTGAATTGCTTTTTGCTGAATTGCAGACCTATTGATTTCAGTATCATAAATACCAATACCTAACTCAAATCCCCATTTCCCCTTCCTGAAAAATAGATTTAGAAATCTATTTCTCAATTGAATAAGACATTCGACTGTTTTTTGCTCAGCACTTGAGATTCCATTTTTGAATAAGACGAACTTCTTTGATTATATAATCATAATAAGAGAAAGTGCATGATAACTGACATCAGTGAATATGATTCATATCATACATTACGAAATCTATCCTGACCTCCTTTGTTGATAAGTCTAAATACAAAAACATGATAGCTTCAACAATACATTCAGATAAGACCAATGGCTCACTTGCTAAAAATAAAGGAGCGGCTAAAACAATGCACGGCCTAGTCTATGGCGGGCCGGGTAAGATTGAATGGAAAGAAGTACCTAAACCGGGTATAGAGCAGGCAACGGATGCCCTCGTAAAAATTGTGAAAACAACGATTTGCGGAACAGATCTGGGCATCTTGCATGGAAAAACACCTTCAGTACAACCAGGAACCACGTTGGGGCATGAAGGTGTTGGTATCATTGAAGAAGTAGGGACTGGCGTAACTAATTTCAAGAAAGGTGATAGTGTGATTATATCATGTATTACCGCCTGTGGTACTTGTGAGTATTGCAAAAAGCAAATGTATGGCCATTGTAAAGATGGAGGCTGGATTTTAGGCAATCTCATTAATGGCACACAAGCCGAGTATGTCCGTATTCCGCAAGCCGACAATAGTCTTTATGCTGCTCCTAAAGGAATGGACGATGAGGCATTGGTGATGTTGAGCGATATTTTACCAACAGGTCATGAGATTGGTGTAATCAATGGTTGTGTAAAACCGGGAGATACCATAGCGATTGTGGGTGCGGGGCCAATTGGTATGTCTGCACTGCTTACTGCGCAATTCTATTCCCCAGCCAAAATCTACATGATTGATCTGGATGAAAATCGTCTGAAGCTGGCCAAACAATGGGGCGCTACTGACACCATCAATTCAGGCACTGAAGATGCCGCCAAAAAGATAATGTCTGAAACACCTGATGGGGTGGATGTAGCCATTGAGGCAGTAGGGGCTCCTGCAACCTTCGATATCTGTCAGAAAATAGTTCGTCCTGGTGGCCATGTCGCAAACATTGGTGTCCACGGACAAAGTGTAGATTTGCAAATTCAAGACCTTTGGATTAAAAATATCACCATTACCATGGGGCTGGTCAACACCAATACCACACCTATGTTGCTCAAAACAGTTACTTCTGGGAAAATTCAACCAGAAAAATTGATCACACACCACTTTAAGTTAGATGAGATTATGAAGGCCTATGAAGTATTTGGCAATGCGGCCAAAGAAAAGGCGCTCAAAATAATCTTGACCAACTAATCGCATTTAAGTAGATCAAAATAGAGGCTAAAAGCTTACTGGGGAAACCCAGTTTGCCTTTAAGTCAAGGAGCAATGAAATCAGCATAGAAGAAAGAAAACACATCGGCTTTCTTTACTCCTTATGTATCAACCTAGAGCAAGTGAACAGTTCTTCAAAATTAAATCATGAAAAAAAATATAGGATCAAAAGACCGAAATATCAGATTGGGACTAGCGGTGATTATAGCCATTTTATTCTACACTAATGCCGCTACGGGCACTTTAGCTTTGGTGTTTGTACTTATTATTGGTGTTCTTATTATCACTAGTCTCTTTAGTTTTTGCCCACTCTATTTTCCTTTTAGAGTAAGTACAAGGAAAAAAGAAATAGAATGAAAGCCGATTCATTGTAATCGAAGGCAAATGACGACCAAAATAGAATTGGAACAGAAGATCATAAACATCACCACTTTAATTCAAAATGAATTTAAATTGTTGATTTTCAGTAACATAATCTGTGATCTATTGTTGGTTAATAAACATGAATAAAATCTAGAAGAAGAAACTATGATAATTCAATTTAATACAGACAAGACCATTGAAGGAGACGAAAGACAAGAGGGTTATTTTACGGATCAAATAGCAAAAGAGCTCGATAGATTTCAGTCTCATATTACGAGAATAGAAGTTCATATCTCTGATGAAAATGGCAAAAAAGAAGGGCTAAAAGATATCCGATGTTTATTGGAAGCACGCATTGAAGGCAGACAACCAATTGCTGTCTCAGATGAATCAGACACTATAGAAAAGGCAGTATCGGGAGCTATTCATAAGCTAAAGGCTTCTTTAGACACAATAATCGGACGCTTACAAAATCACTAATCATATGGACTATTTTAATTCGAAAAATATTAAAGGAACAACGGTAGCTAACATTCGACCTAAAGTTGAAGCCGCCTTAAAATCAGAAGGATTTGGCGTGCTTACAGAAATTGATATTCAAGCAACCATGAAGAAAAAATTGGATAAGGATTATTTGCCTCATCTTATTTTGGGTGCCTGCAATCCTGTTTTTGCAGATAAAGTGCTTTCTGTAGACCAACATATCAGTATGATGTTACCCTGTAATGTAACTATTCGTGAGGTGGAAAATGGGGAGGTAGAAGTCGCTATAGTTAATCCACTGGAAGCGATGAAGGCCATTAATAACCCCAAGATTGAAGCCTATGCTAATGAAGTAAATGAAATGCTAAGTCGTGTTTTGAAGAACATTTAGTCAAGATTAAAAAGAACCTTTTGGGGTACAGTGGCCATGGGCTTAACAGCGATAGTTGGGTACCTGTTTGGTGTCAACTTAAGTTGAAAGGCAAACAAACACTAACCTTCATAATCATCAATTACAAGGCAAATAAAAAACGCGAGGAAGCCCTCGCGTTA
>CAXBPM010000502.1:0-2878 GCA_963977345.1 uncultured Roseivirga sp. | reverse complement strand
TAAGATATGGAACACTATAAACTATACTTCGCTACTTCTGGAATTTTGACTTTCATTGCCATTTTTATCTTATTCTCATTTGCGAGTGATTTGTCAAGTGAAAATCTAATGCTTTTATCATGGGCTGAGCTGCCTTTAGGTATCATGCAATTGCTTGTAGGGTTTTATTTTGCCTTAACGGATCGTAGTTACCCAGTTTGGGCTGAGAATGGATTTAGGACTTACTGGATTGCTACAGTTGTCTACGCTATGGTACTTTATATTCTTTCCCAAAGTTTCGGTTGGGGAGACACAATCTTTCTCTTTTGGGCCTTGGGAGTGCCATGGGGTACAGCCATATATCAATTCACAATAGTCCATCGACTTTATCAAATTAAAATAGCCACGAAAGTGGCCAAAATGAATATTTCACATTAACCCTTTACAATTATGAACTTAGATTATACAATGCTCGCTTACAGTATCTATTTGGTACTTACCATTGGTCTTACAACTTGGGTAGCTAGAACACTCTTCAAGAATGGGCGTGTTTTTTTGGTGGATATCTATCACGGTAATGAGCCACTTGCCGATAGTGTCAATCAACTGCTAGTTGTTGGGTTTTACCTCATCAACATTGGCTATGCTGTATTTACACTTCAGAATATGGGAGAGGTTGGCAGTACGGTAGAGTTGATGAAAACACTAAGCAAAAGTGTAGGAGCCATTATTCTGATTCTCGGAGCAATGCACTTTTTCAATTTGTTTATCTTCTTCGAAATGAGAAAAAGAGCGAAAAGCCAAGTGGCTCAATCCTAATGACCTTGAAAAAATCATGAAAACTTCAAGCAAATGAATTGGAGGCATTCTCTGAGAATGCCCCTAATTCATTCCTTAACAGATCAATATTCCTTGCGTTTATTCAAACTACTGTATGTTGCAACTGCCATTAAAATCTGAGGCGTCAAAAATAGTTTTCGCGCTTCCTTTCAGGTTGCCCTGCACCACTTCAATGGTCAGCTGGTTACTTCCAGAGCGTTTCGGAGAGCAGTATTCCAATAAGTAGTAGCTGTTGGCTTTACCGTTGATCAAATCGCCAATTTCTTTGAATTTATCCAGCAGTTCACCAATGTTTATAGCCGATACGAAACTGGTTTTTCCTATTTCTCTTAATACTTGTTCGTCAATTTCTCCGCCAAGCCCAATGGTGTAGAACGAAATAGAAGGATCAGCCTTTCTGACGGCTTCTAATGCTTGACCTTTGGTGGATCGGTTGGCTTGGTCGGTTCCATCGGTAAAGATGACTACCGAGTTCGACCCAAATTTATCCAACTCTTGCGACTGACTAAGGCGCTGCGTTGCAATTCCAACACTTTGAATCACCGCACCATAAAGGTTCGTGGAGTTGTCTGAACTCATAGATGCATTAATATTATCTATGGCATTCTTCAAGGTGGTGGTATTAGAGGTGATGGGCTGCAACTGCTTAATGTTCTGAGAACCGTCAAACCACCAAATCTCTACTTTTACTGCCCCAGATGACGCTTCGCCTTCAGAGGGAACCACCTCATCAATAAAACTTTTGGCAGCCGACTTCAATGGAGCAAGATTCTGACTACTTAATATACTTCCGCTCAAATCGAGCAGGAGCATAATATTGTAATCCAAAACCTGTTCGTTGGGTTGTATTTTACGTACTGCCTCAAATTCTGAAATTAGGCTTCCGTTTTCGTAAATATTAAAATCTGCTTCTTTTAAACCAGCCTTTCCTTTTCCTGCGCCATCCTGTACCTTGAAGAATACAGAAACATTGGAGGGGAGATTTGTGAACTGATTTTCAATGGTTACTTGTAGCTGTGGTGTGGTATCGCTGTTTCCACCACAACTTTGTATTAGCATAAATAAAATTGCAGTCATTAGACCTGCGGTAATACGTATTTGAGTCATGTTATCTCTAGGTTGGTGCTTCTCACACAACCATGAAACTTATGTCAATATTGTGTGGTTAACTGCATAATTGATTTAATTTTGGACTTTAATAAAACCATGCAATATGAGAGTTACTACTACGTTCAAGGATGATTATGAATTCCAATCGGTGAATGAAGAAGGCAATGTTTTAGACATTGATATGTATTCTTCCGACAAGAAAAAGCAGATGTCTCCTACACAATTGTTGCTTTCGAGCTTGGCCGCTTGTGCTTCTGTTGACTTGGTTCAAATGTTGAAAAAACGTAAGAAAACCGTAAACGGACTAACCGTGGTAGCCGATGGAACCCGTAGAGATGAACACCCAAGAGGCTTCACTCATATCACCCTTATTTTTACAGTAGAGTCCCCCGATGTTACTGAAGATGAATTTGAAAAAATGGGCCACTTAGCGGCCACTAAATATTGTTCTGTGGCGGGTAGCTTAAGTGCTGAGGTAGATCATAAGTTCATCGTTAATCGTGCCTAAGTGTATAGCCTGTGAGAGTTGTTAAAGAAATACAGAATAGTAAGTGTAAGATCACTGTTTTCTCGTGGAATGGGAAGTTCCTCATTAAACTGGAGAACGGTGGTTTCGAACAAACTTATAAGGTGAGTGAGCTTGACGTACTGGAGCAAGAGCTTGACGAAATACTGAACGAAACCTTTATTACCGAAGCCATAGAACGATTTGATGACATGGCGAAATCGCTCCGAAAGGCTATTCCTTAGGTCGCTGGCCATTAATTTTTCGGCAAGAACTATAAAAGTATAGCGGTATTTTTACTATTGTTGTTCTTGAACATTTGCTTTAGCTAAACCTAACATGATTTATTTTCTTTTCTCTTTAGCCATAATTTCAGCATGTGTCTTAGCCTATTTTTTATTCCAAACGCATAAAAAGAAATCACTTTTAGAAGAAGAGGTTAAT
>CAXBPM010000501.1:0-2882 GCA_963977345.1 uncultured Roseivirga sp. | reverse complement strand
GCCATTAAATTCTTCCTTTATACCCTTGTCGGTTCTATCTTAATCCTGATCGTTATGATTGGGCTGTACAATTCGGTTTACGATCCAGTAAAAACCGGTATGGAAGCGGGTGTGATCGAAAATGTTTCTGAGGCTTCCCAAGACATAATCAGCAATATTCAGCTTGCGGTGCAATCGGGGCAAATGGAAAGTGAAAATATTGTGAAGTCATTCAACATGATTTCTATGGCGGATGATGCCAATTACCTGCCTGATTCCTTTTTAGGTAAGAACAGTTATGGTGAAATCTTTGGCCAATCTGCCCGATGGATGGCGTTTTTAGCTTTGTTGATCGGTTTTGCGATTAAGCTTCCGGCTTTTCCATTCCACACTTGGCTACCCGATGCTCACGTGGAAGCACCAACCGCAGTTTCGGTAGTGCTAGCAGGAATCCTCTTGAAAATTGGCGGCTACGGAATCATCCGAACGGCCTTTAGTTTCTTCCCCGATAGTGCATTTCACTACGCTTGGCTGATCGGCTTCTTTGGCTTGTTCTCGATTTTGTATGGGGCGATGAACGCTTTGGCGCAAAAAGATTTAAAGCGATTGATCGCTTACAGTTCCGTTTCTCACATGGGTTTTGTACTGCTAGGTTTGGCCGCTATGACGGTGGAGGGTGTCACTGGCGCGATTTATCAAATGTTCAGTCACGGATTAATATCAAGTATGCTCTTCCTTTTGGTTGGCGTTTTATACGATAGAACCCATGACCGTGGAATCGAAAACTATGGGGGGTTGGCTTCTAAAATGCCGAAATTCACCATTCTGATTACCATCGCTTTCTTTGCCTCATTAGGCTTGCCAGGCTTCTCGGGCTTCATTGCCGAACTGATGGTGTTTATCGGAGCATTCAAATCTTCAACTGTTATTGGCGCCATTCCATATTGGATGCCAGTGGTGGCTACTTTAGGCTTAGTATTAGGGGCAGGCTATTATTTGTGGACACTCCAGCGGATGTTTTTTGGTAAGTTTTGGGTGAAAGACAAGGCTTGGAGAGAGACTTTGGTGGATTTGAATGCCAGAGAATATGTGATGTTGGTTCCGTTGGTAATCCTGATCATTTGGTTCGGTATTTATCCAGCAACCCTGCTCAACCTCATTAATAATTCAGTGGAAGGTTTCACGCAACTCTTAATCCTTTCGGTTGAATGATGTTGCTGCAATCCAATATGGCACTCGGGCTGAAGGAGCAAATTCAAGGCATTTCGGCTGATATTGCTTGGTTAGCGCCAGAAATTACTTTGGTCATCACAGCTGTGCTTTTGTTGATTTACGATCTGATTTTTAAGGAAAACAAGTCTGTTGGTTTGGCTGCCATTGCCTTTGTGGGCATGGCCTTTTCATTGGCTTTACTTATAGCTGGTTGGGGAAATGTTGATGGAGATAGAACGCTTATGGGTGGAATGATCCGTTTGGATGGAGCGGCTGTTTACTTAAAGGCACTTTTCAGTATTGGCGGATTGATCGGTTTGATGATGATGCAACGCTCTAAGCAAAAGGAGAAGTTCTTTCGATCAAGCGAAACGCTTCTGCTGTTCTTCGGCTTGGTTTTGGGCACTTTCTTGATGACCATGTCCATTAATTTTTTGATGGTTTATGTGGCCATTGAACTGGTTTCTATCTGTTCTTATGTGCTCACGGGACTTTTCAAAAGCAAAAGGAATTCTGAAGCAGCCATGAAATATTTGCTGTTTGGCGCAGTGGCTTCTGCCGTAATGATTTACGGAATGAGTTGGCTGTATGGCTTTACGGGCACATTAGATTTTACTTCAAATGCCTTTGCAGAGGGGATTTCTCAAGTGGCGGTATTTCCGCTTTCCTTGGCTTTAATAATGTGCATTGGAGGTTTCGTTTTCAAATTGGGTGCTTTCCCTTTTCATATTTGGTCACCAGATGTGTATGAGGCTAGCCCAACACCGATTGTCGCTATTTTTTCTTCGTTACCGAAATTGGCCGCCTTGGCCATTTTATTCCGTTTTGTAGCAAGCCTCGATTTAGCAGTAGTCGATTGGCAATTGTGGTTAGGTATTATTGCCATTGCCAGCATGACGGTGGGTAATTTTTCCGCCTTATGGCAGAAGGATGTCAAACGAATGTTGGCCTACTCTTCCATTGCTCATGCAGGTTTTCTGCTGGTTGGTGTTTTGGCCTTTTCCGAAAGCGGAGCAACCTCTGCCTTATTCTACGGAAGTATTTATCTCTTAATGAATTTTGGGGCTTTCTTCCTGATTCAACTATTCGAAAATAAAGAAGGGCAAACGTCTTTCAATTCATTGAGGGGAATGGGATCGAAGGTGCCCTATTTAGGAGTGCTGCTCCTTATTGTAATGATTTCGTTGACGGGGCTTCCGCCTGTGGCAGGTTTTAATGCCAAACTTTATATTTTCTCAAGCCTTTGGGAAACGTGGCAAATTGGGGGCTCTGACATTTTAATTTGGGTATTTATTTTCGGTTTATTGAACACGGTGGTTTCACTTTTCTTCTACCTAAAAATACCCTATTACCTGTTTTTCAAAGAAAAGGAAGAAGGTTTGGACATGGTTTCTGACAATTCTATCAATAAAATCTTGGGCACTATTTTAGTCTTGCCCCTGTTGTTGTTATTCTTTAAATCAGATTGGTTGTTGAACGTTTTGAATAGTATTAACTTTGCCCCTTGAATCGACTAAATGAGCGAACAAATTAAACACGAGTGCGGGATTGCTAAAATCCGTCTTCGAAAACCCCTCCAATACTACATCGACAAGTATGGCTCAGCCACCTACGCCATAAGCAAACTCTACATCATGATGCAAAAGCAAGCCAACCGCGGTCAAGACGGGGTTGGAGTGGCGAACATCAAG
>CAXBPM010000500.1:0-2884 GCA_963977345.1 uncultured Roseivirga sp. | reverse complement strand
GCAAATTCGTAATCAGACTTATTTATCAAATAGCCTTTTGGTCTTGAAGTTCTATGGAAGGGCAGGCTTTACCTTCTACTATTTTCTGAGATTAATGAGAAGTTTAATCATGATGATCATTTCACCTCTTTTCCCATCTAAAGCTAAAACGAATATAAAGTCACACCTGGAGGATGTAAAACCTTTTTCTCAGGACTATTTTAAAATATTCTCCTACAGTAGGAAAGTAAATAGTCACAAACCCTTGATATCATCAGCTTTGTCCAAATCCCAAGATCATTGAAGCTTGAACTATGAATTTAGGAAGAAACACTTCGCAAATTTGATTCTAAGAATCAGAATCAGAAATGAACCAAAAAGTATGGCAATACAAACCCCATAAAGCCCCAGCGGATCTATCAATAAAAACGAAAGTATAACGGTACAAAGAATACCCAGAATAGTAGTACGGGCCAATGCTAAAGATTGCTTATTATATGTATATGGAATCCCCATATATATCGCCATAATGATGAAGAAATTGATGGCTGCTAACCATGGTAGAAACTCTATACCTTCTATCAAGCCTGGAAACAAAAGAGGTATTAGAAGGTATGCGCCTATTACTAAACCTACAATTCCGATAGTCATGATTAGACTTACTTTCTTAATTAGCTGCTTAAAACTCTCTTTCCGAGCCGCAAAATCGCTCATACTGAGAAAGTGATCTTGAGCCGAAAAGAAGTAGAAGATCCCCAAGAAATATATGGGAGTAGCCAACTTATCTGCAATTGCAAAAATGCCATTCATTTCGTAGCCTAAGTTTGCTGAAATGATATACTTATTGACGTTTATCAAAAGCATCCATCCTAAAGCATTGAATACTAGTGGGTAAACATACTTTAATACCTCTTTGATATTTTCTGATTTCAGATGAATCAATGAAAACTGAGATTTTCTAAGCCCTTTCCAGACACAAAAAATAAGGGCGAAAAAACTGGCAATGGCGAATGAAGCCAGTAGGTTAGGTAGTTTAGCATTGGTGAAAAATACGGCATAAAGGCCGCCTATGGTAAATACAACCGACCTAATAATAGTAACATAGGCATAGAGGTTAATCTGTCTATTCCCACGAACTATTTGCATCATGGAACTGAGTAGTATTTGGCTCATCAAAATAAGTGAGCCAATCCATAACAATGGGTCATTATATTGTAACCACACAAATACTGTAAAGGCTCCAAGGAGAATAGTCATTGGCATCAACAGCGCGAGCGTAATTGTTACCCCAATTTCCTTTTGTTTTTCGTCTGGGTCGCTCAGCCAACGATAAGCCACATCTCCCAGTTGCAAGGAGAATAGAGGTACCAAGATAGTGACAGTTGAGAGTACGAGATCATATTTCCCTGTATCTACCAGCCCTATTTCCACCGCTATGATTGGGAAAATAATCAAAGAAATAAGCTTACTAGAGTAGGTACCCAAAGAATAAATCAAGGCATTCTTTCCTATGTTCTTCTCTGGTAAGAGTGTTGCTAAAACTTTTTTCAAAGATCGAAAAATCAATGTGTAGTAATTGTTATTTGCTGGAGCGCTTGAGATATCCCATTATGTTGAAAGTAGCATTTTGACCATAGAAGTTACTCCACTTCTCGTCCAAGTTAAATTCAGGGTATTCATTCAAAATCTCTTTTATGGCCTTTACTGGCCCTCCATTAAACTTCGATTTATTGATGTCTAACTGATCGAGAATTCCATCTTCTACAATATAGTAAGACTCCTTTGTGATCAGTTTGTTAAGCTTATCGAAAGCTTCTTTAACGTCATCATAGGTATGGGAACCATCATCTATAATCAATATTTTTTTAAACCCTTTGGCTTCAGAGGTTGCATAGTTCTGCCACCCTCCCTCATAAAGATGAATGTTTTCACAATTGACAACAGAGGGATCAAGCTGTTCCTGTTTCAAATCAATTGTATGTACAATTCCTTTTCCCATGGCCTTTAATAAATCAGCAAAATAAAGTGCAGAGCCTCCCTTATTTGTTCCAATTTCAATTAGTAAATCAGGCTTTACTTCAGAAATAATCATTTGATAATTGACCATGTCGAATGGGCATTTCAACATTGAAATACCCCTATAAGTAACCTTGTGATGAGCTTCATTGATAGATTCCAAGCTAGTTTGGAATGGCTGTTCTCCATTGTAATTGTGTCGAGGCTTTTTAAGGCGACTTTGAAATATATTCATGGTACTTATTTGAGTAGGTTTTTTAATCTAAAAAGGATCTTTTCTAATAGGCTCTTATGGGTGCTGCTGTAGGTAAGAACACTGTTTTTTAACGTATCGACTATTTCTGAATCGGTACAAATACCTATAAAGTACTGGGCATTCGAAACAGGGTTAATTTGGTTATAATCACTGAAACTACCTTGATACTCTTGAAGTGCGGTATCACCAGTTTCTTCAGTCATTATTAGTGAAGCATTAATAGTTTTTTGATAAAGAAAAGATACGTTTTGAAAATGATTGTTCAGTAAACTGGCAAACTGCTTCTTGTTTAATTCAAGAGGGTGGAAGGGGTTTCTACCACGAGAAGCATGCTCATGCGTACTATCACTATCTGGTGTGGAAATGAGCAAGACTCCATTTGGTCTAAGTACTCTTTTTAATTCCGCCATAGCCCGATCGTGTTCTGTTATGTGCTCAATAGTTTCGAAACAGGTAATTATATCAAAAGAACTGTTTTCAAAAGGTAAGGAGCGAATATCGCCTTCAATAAACGCTATATTCTCTTTTTGATAAGTGTTTTGGGCATGGGTGATTGCTTCATTTTCAATATCTACTCCTGTAACATGCTGGGCTAGTTTTGCCATTAAGGAAACACCATAACCTTAACCTGAA
>CAXBPM010000499.1:0-2884 GCA_963977345.1 uncultured Roseivirga sp. | reverse complement strand
GATATTGATTGCGACAAAGCCTGCATGTCCATACCTGTCTCTTGTTCAGAAAACACTCTGCCTTGAACAATAAAAAACTGACTTCCGCTTGATGCCTTTTCTGGGTTCGCACCATCAGGAATTCTTGCTGCAGAAAGGGCTCCTTTTTTATGAAAAAAGCTTTTTACAAATTCAGCAGGAACTGTGTAGCCTGGGCTACCGCTACCTAATCTTGCTCCTGGCTCTGCATTTTTTGAGTTAGGGTCTCCGCCCTGAATCATAAATCCTGTCATTACCCTATGAAACAAAAGGCTATCGTAAAACCCATCATTGATTAGCTTAAGAAAGTTCTCTTTGTGTTTTGGTGTTTCATCATAAAGAATGGCCTTCATTTCACCCATATCTGTTTTGATGGTTACCAAAAAATCATTGCCCGATAGTTTCTCGGATCCAGACCCTCCACAAGAGGTGACAACTGCAATTAACAAGGCCACTGTAGCCAGTTGTAGATACTTTTTCATTCGATAGATAGTTCAGTTTTTATAGATTTCAATATGCGATCTCCGCCCGAAGATAATACTTCTTCTGCAAGTTTTTGCCCTATTGATTTCGCGTCTTTTAGCTTACCAATGAACACTTTACGGATCATTTCCTTCCCGTCAAGGCTGACTATTCCCCCTGTCATTTGAAGGCTATCGTCTTTGATTTGCGCTAAACCAAAGACAGGAATTGAACAGCCGCCATCCATGGTTTTCAAAAATGCACGTTCTGCCAAAAGACAAATTTCCGTAGGCTTATGATTGAGGGCTTTTCTCACCAAGTCTTTTTTGGTTTTACTCAGTCCTTTGTGTACCTCTATGGCAACAGCCCCCTGACCAACAGCAGGAGTAAACTCTGTTAAACTCAGCTTTTGAGCAATTTTATCTTCATAGCCCATTCGGTGCACTCCTGCATAAGCAAGCAATAGTGCATCGCATACGCCATCTTCCATTTTAGCAATTCGGGTTTGGAGATTCCCTCTCACAGGAACCGTTTTGATGTGAGGGTAAAAGTGCTTTAACGTAGCAATTCTTCTGGTGGAAGAGGTGCCTATTACAAGGTCTCTATTCTTAAGAGACGCTTCTTTATTATTACTAATCAAAACGTCATTGGGCAATTCTCTTTCCGAAAAAGAAATCAATTCAAAGCCATCAGGAAGAGAGGACTGCATATCCTTTGCGCTGTGCACGGCAATATCAATTGTGCCGTTTGCCAACTGCTCTTCAATTTCTTCCGTAAAAACCCCTTTGCTCCCAATTTTTGAAATAGTAACATCTAAGATTTTATCCCCTTTGGTTTCTATGGTAACAATCTCTGTTTCTACTCCAGCTGCTACCAACTTATCCTCTACAAAGTAAGCTTGCCATAAGGCCAACTTACTTCCTCTTGTCCCAATCCTAATTTTCATTTAAGCGTTCAGTTTTGCCTTCGTTCCTCTTTTCTTAGGCTGGTTGTTCTCAATAAATTCAACGATGGTTCCTGCAATATCTATTCCTGTGGCTTTTTCTATTCCTTCTAAACCTGGGGAAGAGTTTACCTCCAATACTAAAGGTCCTCTTGATGATGGCAACATATCTACGCCAGCTACGGAAAGCCCCAAGGCATTGGCTGCTTTAATGGCGACAGACTTTTCTAATCTAGAAAGTTTAATGACCTCTGCCGAACCTCCACGGTGAAGATTAGAACGGAACTCGCCTTCCATTCCTGTTCTGCGCATGGCGCCTACTGCTTTTCCGTTTACTACGAAAACACGTATGTCTGTGGCTTTCGCCTCCTTAATAAATTCTTGTACTAAAATTCTCGCTTTAAGACCATGAAAGGCCTCGATTACAGATTGCGCTGCTTTTCGGGTTTCGGCCAAAACCACACCCAAGCCTTGAGTCCCTTCCAATAACTTGATAATTACTGGCGCTCCGCCTACATGCTCGATCAAAGATTTTTCTTCTTTGGAATAATTAGTAAAGGCAGTTCTAGGCATTGGTAAACCTGCTCCGGCCAAAATTTGCATAGATCTCAGTTTGTCTCTTGAACGAACAATGGCCTGAGAATCTGTAGTGCTAAAAACACCCATCATTTCAAACTGACGAACGGTAGCAGTTCCATAAAAAGTAACTGAAGCCCCAATTCTAGGAATTACAGCATCGATACCTTCTACTTTTTCACCCATGTAATACACAGCAGGCCCTGCATCTTCGATAACAAGGTCACACTTTAGATGATCCAATATGACGGCTTCGTGCCCCCTAGTTTCAATCGCTTCGACCAGCCGCTTTGTACTATAAAGGGCTGAGTTTCGAGAGAGCACTGCAATCTTCATTTTTTCTAAGTTTTAAATTATTCGGCACTATCGGCCTTGATACTTTTGGGTGTAATAAGGCGCGATAAGTCCTTTTTACTTACATCTACAATAAAACGATTAGTCAGCAGCTTACGCCCTAAAAGTATAGGGAATTTCATCTTGCTTCGGTCGGTTAATGAGAACTCCGCATTAACGCGTCTTCTCATTAATACCGCAATTGTTTTAATGATAAATCGCTCTTCGGTTACTCCGTTTGAGCTACGTATTTTCTTCTTCTTAAAATTTGTGGTCGAAAACTTTCTGGCCTTCTTTTCATGAATTTTATTGGCCGACAGTTGAAAGGTAAGTGTAGGCACACCATCTACCTTGGTTAGCTTCACTTTGGAACAGTTAATAGACGATGTATAAGCACCAGTATCTATTTTGGCCTCCACATCTTTTAGTCCAAATTCTGGCAGATTGATAAAATCTTGCCTTCCAATAAGCTGTAACGGTTTCGACATCCTACTTTTTAGAACGTGCAATTTGGGCAATCGCTAGAGATAAATCAAGGAAGAGGATTTTCGG
>CAXBPM010000498.1:0-2897 GCA_963977345.1 uncultured Roseivirga sp. | reverse complement strand
TCAATTTTAGACATCATTTCTCGAACGAGAGACTCTCCCATTTTTTGTTGCTCAAATATGCTGAGGTTCCTTACATCCGAAAACTGTCTCTCATGAACTAGTTCCTTTTGAAAGTATTTGTATTTCCATGTTATAGTTAGGTGTCCTGTACTATAGTTGAAGTTAATAATTTGATTCTGACCGTTCTCATAAAGATTAAAACTCCTTTTATCAAGAATTGTCACCATCCCATTTCCACTAAAAGCATGATCGTTGAGGATATCTACTACAACTTGGAATTTACTTGAAAGTGGTTGATTCTGTAAATCATGATTGTCCCTATTCAGAGATGTGAAGAATCTATACAACACAATTACAACCACAATTATAACTATTACCCAAATCATAATACCATCAATTTAGATTCTACCTTATTCATCCTTCCACTTACTTAGTGGTTGAGAGAAAAACATACACTAACAATAAATTTAGTGAAAATCGAATATAACCAATATTTCAATTATCCATAGATTTAGTCATTATGCATAATCATTCAATTACTGAAATCAACTGTCATATTCGATAAAGAAATAATATAGATAGATTTTTCATAAGTCAGGTTTCCTATTCATTATTAAGAAGCTCTGAAATGTTAATTTTTTGAGTGGTAGCCAGTTGGGGCTATTGTAATCTGTCCATCACCAAACCCAAACTATAAAACAGCATATCGATTGGGTTTCTCAAAAAATCAGTCGGGAGCTCCTTTTCATGGATTCGCTTAAATCCATGTTTTTGGTAGAAGCTTTGCGCGGCTTTAAATTGAGTCATCGTACCTAAATAGATACACTCAAGCTGACCTTTCTCGGATTCATCGATAGCAGTTTGAAGTAACAGTTTTGCAAGGTTGTGAACCGCACCCCTAAATTCCTTTTTGAGCATCATCTTCTTTAAAATCCCATACTCATGTTTAATGATGATCAATCCAGTAGTTCCAACCACCTGACCATCGTACGTGGCCACCCAATACTTATCTGGAAAAGCAACCGAATTGCTTTTTTGTCCACCCATAATAGGCTCGATAAACTCTTCTGCAATTTCTTGCATCATGAGGTCAATACCAACCTGATACTTTGATTCGTATGGAACAATTTCGATCATATGATTTTCTAATGAGAGGATGAAATTTAACGCTTCACCCCCTTATTCTGAAACTTAAAATTCAATACCGAAGCGGGGGTCTCTAAACCTGCTTTGCAATCCTCGTTCTTAACCGCTCTGCCAGGGTGGGTTTCTATTTCCAACACTCCTGCCCAAACGTCCAAATCATGATCAAAGGCTTCGTCTACCGCTCCTTCGTCACGTACTTTGGCAGAAGCTTCTGTGATGTCAATGCCAATGACCAGGGTACTGTTCAATTCCTTTTCATTGGGCTCGCGAGCCTCTGCCCAGCGACCAGCGATAATGTTTTCAGTGATGATCTCTAATGCTTCCATTTTCTCAGCAGGATCTTCAATCAATACAGGCGAACCAAAAACCACCACCGACCTATAATTCACCGAATGATGAAATACCGAACGTGCCAGCACAAGCCCGTCCAGATGAGTTACTGACAAACTCACTTTCTCTTGCTCCAAAAGCGAAAGCATCATTCTGTTCTTCATGGAACCATGAATCAACAGTCGATCTCCTTTTCGGCCATAGGCCGTTGGAATTACAATGGCAGCATTTTCATGCACATAGGGCACATGACACAGAAAATGTGAATCGAGGATTTCGTAGACCAAAGCCTTATCGTAGAGTGCTCTCTTACTTCCTCGGATCACTTTATTGTAAGTGGATTTAGAAAATTCAGCCATAATATTGTTGTTATATGCTACGAATATCTAAATTGATCGGACTATTAATGTAATCCACTTTAGCACTACCCAGTAGTCCACTATGATTTCATTTAAGAATTTAATCCACATAGATCGAAGCGCTGAAACGCCCATCTATCTTCAGTTGCACAACGCCATCATTCACATGATCAAATCGGGAGTGATTAAAAGTGGCGCAAAACTACCCGGCACAAGGAGTCTTTCCTTGCAAATTGGCCTGCACCGAAAAACAGTGATTGCAGCCTATGACGAATTGATGGGGCAAGGTTGGATCACCACCATTCCAGCCAAAGGTACTTTTGTAAGCGACAAACTCCCTGAAGTAAAACCACGAGGGCAAGGTGTTGGAAAAGGACTAAAACTTGAAGCTGGTTTTTCATTCGAAGCAAGAAAGCACCTCCACCGACCTTATGCGCAATTGCCTTCAATGCTAACGATTGATGAGGGAATTCCAGACGTTCGGATTGCTCCTATCGTTGAGATTTTGCGCCATTACCGCAGCATTGTATCTCGCAGTTACAATGCTAAGTATTTGAGTTATGGTTCCTTCTTTGGCGATGACTATTTACGTGAAGTTTTAGCGAATTACCTTCAGGAAACTAGAGGGATTACTTGCTCAAAAGAAAATATACTAATCACGCGTGGAAGCCAAATGGGAATGTATTTGGCCTCGCAATTGATTCACCAAAAAGGAGGTCTCAGCATTGTGGGAGAAACAAATTACATTGCCGCAAGCCTTACTTTGACCGATGCTGGCGCTTCGCTACTTAGGGTAAGGGTGGATGAAAACGGCTTGAATACCAATGACATTCAAGCGCTCTGCGAAAAGCATAAAATCAAATCGGTGTATGTTACTTCACACCATCATCACCCCACTACGGTAACGCTAAGCCCCGAAAGAAGGCTGCATTTAATCGAACTGGCACATCAATATGGCTTTGCCATTTTGGAAGATGACTATGATTACGACTTCCATTATCAACGGGCTCCACTTTTGCCCTTGGCCAGTGCCGATGAAGGAAACCATGTGATTTATATGGG
>CAXBPM010000497.1:0-2905 GCA_963977345.1 uncultured Roseivirga sp. | reverse complement strand
ATGAAGATGTATTCAAGAAGATTAAGGTGCTTTCTGGGGGAGAGAAATCAAGAGTAGCCTTAGCTAAAACTCTGATTTCGGAAGCCAACTTCCTGATGATGGATGAACCTACAAACCACTTGGATTTCCTTTCGGTGAATATCCTGATTCAAGCTTTGCAGCAATACGAAGGTACTTTCTTAATTGTATCTCACGACAGACACTTCATTTCTCAGATTGCTAATAAGATTTGGTACATCGAAGACCAACAAATCAAAGAATACCCAGGCAGTTATGATGAATACGTGTACTGGCAACAGAAAAAGGACGCAGAGCAAAAGCCAAAAACTGTCGAGGTAAAAGTTCAGAAGGAAAAGCCAGTTCAGCAACAAAAACCACCTAAAGACCCTAATCAACAGGAGTTGAAAAAGTTGCAGTCACAGCTAGAGAATGTAGAAAATGACATTGAAAAGCTAGAGTCGAAAAAAGGGGTACTGGAAGCTGAAATGGCCAAACCTGAGGTATTTGGAGACTTCAATAAGCTGCAAGAAAAACAATCAGAATACGATCAGCTGACGAAAAAACTAGAGGCGGCCCAAAACAGCTGGGAAAAAGTTGCCGAAATGATTGATGCAATTGAGGTGAATTAATTCACCTCAATTTTAATCTTCACCACCTTATCATCATTAGCTTCAGTGGTTGGGTATGGATTTACTTCAAGTAAAGTAACCAAGTATGATTCAATTTGAGCGTTGATGTATTCAACATCGTTCAAATCAATATCATAAGTCTCTTGTCTTGTCCATCGCACTTTCACGGCTGATCGACCTTCCCAAACACAATTCACGTTTTCTGGACAGCGTGAATCTTCAATTCCTGTTAATTCCAGCACAGAACCATCAATCAATGTTTTAGGCTGATTTAATCTGAGAGAAAAAGTACCTCCTTCAAAAACCTCAAACTCTTCTTCGCAAGAAAAAACTACTGATGAAATCAGGATCAGAAAGGCCGCTAAAATTCTTTTATTGATCAACATTCTCTATCAATTTAATTGCCCTGTATTTCGACACACTTGCCATCTACGCAAGCTACTTCTGGAACATTAAGAATACTACAATCACTCATCAGTCCAAACCTACTATTGACTTCATCTTGTAGTAAGGTATATTCATTACACCTTTTCTCTAAAAGGACTTCATCAATTTTACTGCCATAAATCACATAGGTAGAAGGTCCGCCACAAGCCTTCTTTCCATAAGCCAATACTTTGCAGTCTCCTGATCCATCGCAAGATTCATCCGACACAATACCTTGGATATCGCTCTGAATTTCCTCTAGCATCCCCATGGCTTCTTCCAAGGTTGTTTTTTTATCTAAGCCAAATTCATCCACTTCAGAACAACTCATCAGGGCATTCAACCCTAAAGCAAAGCTCAACACTATAATTAACTTTTTCATATTAATCCTCTTTTCGATTTAGGAAGTAATTCAAACTGAAACCAACACCCAATACCGATGGGCCGGATTGGAATGACGCCTCCTGATTAGACTGCTTTAAGAACTTTCTGTAATAGCCTTCGGCCGAAATCCCCCATTCTTCACTCAACTTATAATTCAAAGCCAAAGCGCTCAAGCCCGCAACATTGAAACGGTCAAATAAACCATCTCGTGAAAAGGCCACTTTCCGCACCTCAAGCGATTTTAAATCGCCTTTAACATTGTAACTGAGAAAGTAATCCGCGCTGAGCCCGGCCTTCATTTGCACATCAAATTTCCCTAAATCCAACACTTTAAATGAAGCCTGGATCGGTATAGAGATACTCTTAATTGTATTGGTAATATCATAATTAGGAATGAAAAACACTTCTCCAGAATACCCTGCTGGAAGGTAAATGGGGTAATTAACTCCATTTTCAACAGAGTAGGCGTTTGATTGATTCGCAAACCGATACTCAGAATACCTAAGCCCCAAATTTACTCCCCATCGGTCACTTAACTCAAAAGCCAAACCAGCGCCAAATCCCAATGAACCTAACTGCTTATCACTTCCATTACTCACCGAAGACAACGCTATCCCATTACTTGAAGTAAAATCTGCTTTTGAAGCCATATCAGAACTCCCTGTAGAAGGATTTGGGTTAAAACTCCCTCCATTTAATCCCCCGTTTAAAGCCAAAGCGCGAGGCTCACTTATTGCGAATTTCTCCGTTTTATAATCTTTCAAATCCATTGAAGCTACCATGTGCTTCATGTCCCATAATCCTTTCAAAATATTAATACTTCGTTGTGGGACTCTCAGTTCCGGATAATTAAAGAGTTCATTGTTTCTTTTAAATGTAGTAGGCTCTGTTGTAGAAATTTCTTCGTTCCCTTTTGAAGGGAGCATTGGTTGCGAAAGCAAATCAGAATTCTGACTTGAGTTTGAAGCTTGACGTTTGGAGTTTATTTGATTGTCTAACTGCTTTTTAGGGTTTTCTATCGGTGCTGTAGTACCGCCCTCATTTGTTGGGTTTTCTTCCGCTTTATTGTCTCCAGCTGCTTTATTTTCAACTTCTGCCTTCTTGCTAGTGGTTACTTTCTGCGCACTTTCATTGAAACGATTAGAAAAGAGAACGCCAAAACTCAACACCAAAGCAATCCCAGCCGCGATTCCATAAGTCTGCCAATAGAAAAAGAATTCCCTTTTCTTTTTGGCCTTTAAACCAGCTTCAACACCAGCCCAAACGCGATCGGAAGGCTTAAACTCAGCCCCTTCAAACATTTCCTTTAATCCATTCTCAAAATCGCTCATCTGATAAATAATTAGTTTGAACAACTTTATTGGCCTCATCAACCATTGATCTTAAGAGCGCACGTGCCCTTGAATATTGTGACTTCGATGTGCCCTCACTTATTTCTAGCATTTCTGCAATTTCTTTATGGCCGT
>CAXBPM010000496.1:0-2905 GCA_963977345.1 uncultured Roseivirga sp. | reverse complement strand
CCTCCCCAGTCTGCGACCGGCAGGCAACCTCCTTCTCCAAGGAGGAGTGTTCGCAGATCATTTCTACAATCTCCCGTGCGACCTGCGGTACTGACGGTAAGCCCATCGGTACCGAAGGTCAGATGGGGGGCATGAGGCATAAGCGGATACAATAGCCATTCTTGACTAAACCGTTAAAAAGGATAGCCAATACCAAAGTTGAAGAGTATTTCAGAGAGATCGAAGCCGGTGCGTTTACCAACAGGTAAATAAGGTTTGCTGAAAGGACTGGCCAAATCGAATCGAATCACAAAATTTTGGATGTCGACCCTAAGCCCAGCGCCATAGCCAATGCCCAATTCTTTTATAAAATCGGCACTGAATTTTCCGCCCGGCAAGGCTGCATTTTCATTATTGAGCCAAACATTACCTGCATCGACAAAGAGCGCTCCTTTTAAGAAAGAGTAGATAGGGAAACGGTATTCAAGATTAGCTTCTAAACGAATATCGCCCGACCTGTCGAAGAACGAACCTTGATCTGCATCGGTAGGATTATAGGAACCAGGCCCAAGTGATCTGGTTCTGAATGCCCTTACGCTGGAAGGACCTCCAGAGAAAAACTGCCTAGAGAAAGGAAGCGTTTCGGAGTTGCCATAAGGCAGCCCGTAACCACCAAAAATTCGTCCGACTAGGGTTTGTTTACTGCTCAGTCGGTAGTTGTATACAAAGTTTAAGTCCGCCTTAAAAAACTGCGCATAAGCAATTCCGAACAGCGTTTCTTGCCCGTCTCCATCTGTATCTTTGCTTACCCAGTCCAAAGCATTTCCAGCAAACTCAAAGTTGGTCACCAGCAGAATCGGGTTTCTTTTTTTAGCTTCCGTAAGCTGATTATAAATAAAACTATAGGTAGACCCAGTGATCAGCTGTTCTTGAAAACTACTTTGCAGGAAAGTATTCTGGTCCAAAATTGCCTGAAATTCGGGCGTGATATTAGACGTATTGACATAATTGATACTTATGGGATTAAGCTCGTGATATATGGCTTGATTCTTTCGCCAACTGTAACCAAAACTTGTATTCAGGGCATTGAGGTTATAGAGGTCGCTGCGCTTGAATAAGTCGTAACCAAACTTGATGTTCGTCTTCGGCACGGCATAAAGTAGGGTGTCCTTTACATTAAAAGGAATGAGCAAACGCGGTATTACGAGCCCCGTTTCAAAACCAACTTGTGTGCTGCTTAAGCCTTTCGTATCGCCTGAACTTAATTGCACTTCGTAGCCAAAATTCCCCGAAAGGTTGAGTGTTTCTCCGCCCCTGAAAAGATTCCGATTGCTGTATACCATGGCCAATGCCGGGCCAGCAAAACCATTCGATTTAGTGACTGCTTTTAACTCCGCCCGGATAGAACGTTTCTTTAAAGGCGACAGAAATATATTGGCATCTAAGCCTAAAGTATCTTGATCGCTTACTTCATCAAAAGCGGGTTCGTATCGAATATTTACAAACTTATAAGCGCCTATGGAAGACAATCGGCTACTGGTGAGTCGAGAGGTTTTTGGGTTATAGGGTTGACCTTCCTTAAACAGAATGTAGGGAGTCATTCTGGTAGGCTTAAAGAATTCTGGGTCTTGAATAAAGTTAATTCCGTTGACGCTGTACGCATCCTCTTTAGTGGCTTTGTTATTTAAGGAGTAATCTGGATTAACGTATACCTTGTTGAGTTTGTAAGGCAGCAATGATTTTTTTGGCACTTCTTTTTTCAACCTTAAAAACAGATTGAAACGCCTGCTATTATACTGGTTGGTGTCGGCTTCGAAAATCAAAAAGTCCGCATTAAAATTATAGTAACCTCTCTCTTTTAAGTAGGCATCTATTCTTTCGCGTTCTTGCTTCATCAGGTCCAAACTAAAACGGGTACCCTTGGTGATGGGGCTTTCTTCTAAAGACTGAGCAATGCCTTCGTAGATTGTACCTGAAGCTGAATCGAGCTCATATTTTTCTAAAGTATAGGGTTGCCCTAGCTCTACTTTGTAATTTACGCTGGCCACGTTCTTTTTTGTGGTGGTAAATGAGGATATCCTAGTATTAAAAAACCCATTGTTTTCTAGCCTGTTTGAGATCAGGTCCATGGTGCGACTAGAGTCTACATTCGACAAGTAGACGGGTGCTTCTCCGAATTTTCGATTCAGGTATTTATTCAGAAAACCAGGTTTTTCTCTTTGTGCTTTATAGTTGGCATTTAACCCCACTCGCATGCCTAAAAACTTGGCATTAGGTTCTGGCCGTAAAAGCCCCTCCAATTCATCTTCAACCCCACCAATGTTTTTCACAGAATCAGGAGCAGTTACCGTAACACTAGATGATTTTAAGAGGTATTCGTCTGTAGGAATAAAGCGCCTAACACTACACGAGCTGACCAAGAACAGGCCTACGAGTGAAGCAAAAATTAATCGAACCGATGACTGACGAAAACTCATTTATTGTTATCCTCTTTTTCCTTTTTATCTACTTCTTCTTTTACCTGCTTGGCAAAAAGTTCTTTGAATTTATTGAACTCGCGGGTAAACACCAGTGCAATACCCGAAACCGTTAATTGACCATCAATTACGCCTTCGTATTGGTTTTTACTAAAGCCTTGAAGACGCAACCTTTTGTCTTGTGTCAACAAGTATTCTAGGCTAACATTGCCAATAATTGGAGCGCCTTGCGAAGCACTTTGGCTACCAGCCACATCTACTTCACTCCCCACTTTTACGATGAGGCGATCGTTGAAAAACTCTTTTTTCGCTGTAATGCCAAGTTGGGTTTGTACCTGTCCACCATTATCAGCATTGCCCGCAGTACTGTTGAGGTTAAAGCCGACATCGATGCCTGTATTGCCAAAAATCTTTTCTGAATAATTATTGAGCTGGCCAGAAAGCACATT